>NZ_JBFUAZ010000080.1:0-10573 GCF_056406035.1 Polaromonas sp. P1_E1_2
GTGATGATGAGGCAGAGGAAATAAAACGACTCGCCGCTGGCCAGCTTCCAGCCGAACATGTCGGGCACCTTGATGTGGATGCCGGCATTGCCGCCGGTGACGCTTTCCCAGCGTGCAAACACTTCTTCAACAATGAAACCAAAAGACAGCGTGGCCATACCGAGGTAAATGCCCTTCACGCGCAGCGCGGGCAGGCCCACGACCAGGCCTACCGCGGCCGACAAGCCGGCGGCGCAAACCAGTGCGATGGGAAAGGGCAGGCCTGCATTGGTCATCACCGCCTGCGTGTAAGCGCCGACGCCCAGAAAGGCCGCGTGCCCCAAAGAGAAGAGGCCGGTGAAACCCGCCAGCAACATCAGGCCCAGCCCGGCGATGGCGTAGATCATCACGAAGGTGAGTTGTGCGAGCCAGTACTCGGGAAACAGCCAGGGCGCGGCGAGCAACAACAGCATCAGCGCGCCATACCAGAACACATGGCCGGTGTGCTTCGCAAGCTTGATGTCTTGCCCGTAATCGGTTTTGAAAATAAAACGCATGACGGGTCAGACCTTTTTTCTCAGCTTTTCGCCGAACAGGCCGCTGGGCTTGACCATCAGCATGATGAGCACCACCACATAGGCAGCAATGTCCTTGAAGCCGTCGGGCAGATAAAAGCCCGAGAACGATTCGACCAGGCCGATGACAAGGCCGCCCACAATTGCGCCTGGCAGGCTGCCGAAACCGCCTACCACCGCGGCCGGGAAAGCCTTGAGCCCGATAAAACCCATGTTGGCGTGCACAAAGGTGATGGGTGCGAGCAAGAGGCCGGCAATCGCGGCGACGGCCGAGGCCAGCGCCCACACGAGGCCGTTAAGGCGTTTCACGGGGATGCCCATGTAGTACGCGGCCAGCTGGTTTTGCGACGACGCCTGCATGGCGATGCCCAGCTTGCTGTACTTGAACATCGCAAACAAGACGAGGCACAGCGCTGCGGTAGTGACGATGATGGCAACCTGCTCGACATTGATGACCAGCGCGCCCAGGCTCCATATCTGGTCTTTGTAGGGCACGGGCAGCACATAGGTTTCGGTGCCTATGCCGGGGATCATGGTGATGAGGCCGCGCGCCGTGTAGCCGACACCTATGGTCAGCATCACGATGGAAAACGCGGGCTGGCCGAGGATGGGGCGTATCACGAGGCGCTCCAGCACCATGCCGAAGAGCGCCATGCCCGCAATCGCGCTGATCACCGCCAACCAGAAGGGAAACCCCAGCAAGGTCATGCAGGCCAGGCCTCCGAAAGCGCCCAGCATCATCAGTTCGCCCTGCGCGAAGCTGACCGTCTCGGTGGCCTTGTAAATCAGTACAAAGCCCAGCGCGATAAGGCCGTAGATACAGCCCTGGGCGACGCCGCTGATGAGCAACTGCAGGAATTGCACGAAGCAGTCTCCCCTTTGATGAACTTTGGTTATAGCTGTCGCTTAAAGGTCTGTCGCTAGGGGTTGTTCCGAATACGTGTCGCATACGCGATCAAGCGTAATCCCTTACATGAGAGGAAATGTTCGTATAGGCGCAGGCTTGGGTTTCTACGGTGACGCATGGGAGCCTGTGGCCGCGAGCATCGAGCGCGGTGGTGTGCACTACATCGCRAGYGACCAYCTSGCCGAGCTGACGCTGGCCATCCTGCAAAAAGACCGGCAGCGCGACCCTGCACTGGGCTATGCACGGGATGTGGTCCCCATGCTGATGAAGCTGTGGCCGCTGATGCAGGCGCGCAGCGTAAAGTTCATCTGCAACGCGGGTGGACTCAATCCTGCGGGCGCGGCTGCTGCATTGCGTGCAGCGTTTGCGGCCAAAGGCTGGAAGGCGCGCATCGCGGTGGTCACGGGTGATGAAGTCCTGCCGCAGCTGGGGGCGATCGCACCGCCGCACATGTTCAACGGCCAGGGCTTTGAGTCCGTGCGCGAGCGCATGGTGTTTGCCAATGCCTATCTGGGCGCGCGGCCCATCGTGTCGGCGTTGCAGCAAAGCGCCGATATTGTGGTGACAGGGCGCGTCGCCGATGCGGCGCTGTTCCTGGCGCCGCTTGTGCATGAATTCAACTGGAAGCTGGAGGACGCAGAGGCGCAAGTGGATCTCGACCGGCTGGCGCAGGGTCTCGCGGTGGGGCACTTGCTCGAATGCTCGGGCCAGGGCAGCGGCGGCAACTTTGGCAGCCAGCAGGCGTGGAAGGCCATTCCCGATCTCGCCCATATCGGCTATCCCATCGCCGAGGTCAGTGAAGACGGCACGGCGCTGATCACCAAGGCACCGGACACGGGCGGCCGCATCAATTTCGATACGGTGCGCCAGCAGCTGCTGTATGAGGTGCATGACCCGGGACACTATGCCTCGCCCGATGTGGTGATGGATTTATCGGCGGTGCGTCTGGAAGACCTGGGCAACGATGCCGTCCGCATGAYGGGCGTGCGCGGCCACACGCGGCCCGCGCAGCTCAAGGTGGTGGGCGGGTTTCGCGACGGCTACAAGGCCGAGGTCACCTGGGGCTTTAGCTGGCCTGATGCCTACGACAAGGCAGTGGCAGCCGTGGAGATGGTGAAAGTCCAGCTGAGGGACAAGCGCCTGGCACATGACGAACTCTTTGTCGAATTCCCGGGGCTCAACTCGGCACATGGCCCACTGGCGCCACTGCCTGCGCCTGCAGTGCTGGCGGAGCTCAACGAGGTCTGGGTTCGTATGGCGATCAGGACGCAGGACAAAGCGGTTGCTGAAGGTTTTGGCCGGCTCTTTCCGTGGATGGCTTTGAGCGGGCCGGCCTATACCTGCGGCTTTCACGGCCTGAACAACAGTAGCGAGTTGTTGGGCATCTGGCCTGCGCTGATTGACCGGCAAGCGGTTGAGGCGGCGGTGCGTGTGGAGGTGTTGCAGTCATGAGGGTGCAATTGGTGAAGCTCGCGCATGCGCGCAGCGGCGACAAGGCCGACTGGGTGGACTTTGGCCTCTTTGCCTGGAACGAAACGGGTTACCGGCTCATCGAGCGCGAGGTGACGGCCGAACGCGTGCAGGCGCACTTTGCGCCCTGGCTGCCGGGCGCGGTGCAATGCTGGCGCTTGCCCAATATCCTGGCCCTCAAGCTGGTATTGCAAGGCGCGCTGCAAGGCGGCGGCGCGCGCAACCTGCGCCTGGACAACCTGGGCAAGGCCATGGCGGCAGCGCTGCTGCGCATGGAGATCGAAGTCAGCGAGGCGGAGCTTGAAGAAGCCCAGGCTGCCCCTCGCGTGGGCTGGTGGGGTGCCTGACGGGGATTGCGGGAAAATTTAAGCAAAAAAGGCCTGTAGGCCTTTTGTATCTGGCGCAAGCAGCTATCAAATAAATAGCATCCGGGTGGCAGGTGAAGGCACCTGGAACCCGGGCGTCAGGCTTTGGGAATCTTGCGGGGCTTGCCGAAATCGTCAATGGCCACGTAAGTCAGGCTGGCTTCGGTGACCTTGATGTAGCGGCCCTGGGCGCGAAAGCGCTCGGCATAGACCTCAACCTGGACCGTGATGGACGTGGTGCCGATACGGGTCACGCAGGAGAAAAACGACAGGATGTCGCCGACCCGCACGGGCTGCTTGAAAATGAACTGGTTGACGGCCACGGTCGCCATGCGCCCGTCCACGTGGCGGGCTGGCACCACCGAGCCGGCCAGGTCGACCTGCGCCATGACCCAGCCGCCGAAGATGTCGCCGTTGGCATTGCAGTCGGCCGGCATGGGAATGACCTTGAGCACCAGTTCCTTGTCGGTGGGCAACTGGACGTTCAGGGCGTCCTCGGCGTGAATGTCCGTATGGGTGCTTGATTCGGTAGACATAGGCACAATCTGAAAAAGTTATTACAACAACCTACACGATTGTCCCTCATGCGCTCCCGAGCTTCCGCTGTTGATTCTTCCCTGGCTGTGCCTGCCGCCGCGTCAGCGCCGGGCGCCGGCAAGGCGCTCGCGTTCCAGCGCTCGGACCTTGGCACCCTCAAACGCCTTTTCCCTTACCTGTGGGATTACAAATGGCGCGTGCTGGCGGCCCTGAGCTTCATGGTGGGCGCCAAGATGGCCAACGTGGGCGTGCCGCTCTTGCTGAAGAACCTGGTCGACGCCATGAACTTCAAGCCGGGCGACGCACAGGCGGTGCTGGTGGTGCCGGTGGCGCTGCTGCTGGCCTACGGCTTGCTGCGCCTGTCGACGACGCTTTTTACCGAACTGCGCGAACTGGTGTTTGCCAAAGCCACTGAAGGCGCGGCGCGGCGGATTTCGCTGGAAGTGTTCAGGCACCTGCATGCGCTCAGCCTGCGCTTTCACCTGGAGCGGCAAACCGGCGGCATGACGCGCGACATCGAGCGCGGCACGCGCGGCGTGCATTCGCTGATCTCGTACTCGCTCTACAGCATCATCCCGACGCTGATTGAAGTGACGCTGGTGCTGACGCTGCTGGCCGTCAAGTTCGACGTCTGGTTTGCCGGCATCACGGGCATCGCGCTCGTGTTCTACATTTTCTTCACTGTCACGGTGACAGAGTGGCGCACACAGTTTCGCAAGGCCATGAATGAGCTCGATTCGTCGGCCCACAGCCGCGCCATCGATTCGCTGCTGAACTACGAAACCGTCAAGTACTTCAACAACGAAGAGTTTGAAGCCGCACGCTACGACGAAAACCTGCAGCGCTACCGGCGTGCCGCCATCAAGAGCCAGAACACGCTGAGCCTGCTCAACACCGGGCAGCAGCTCATCATCGCCATCGGGCTGGTGGCCATGCTCTGGCGCGCGACCCAGGGGGTGGTGGACGGTCGCATGACCCTGGGCGACCTGGTGATGGTCAATGCCTTCATGATCCAGCTCTACATTCCGCTGGGTTTCCTGGGTGTGATTTACCGCGAGATCAAGCAAAGCCTGACCGACCTGGACAAGATGTTTGTGCTGATGGAGCGCGAGCGTGAAATCGCCGACGTGCCGGGCGCCCAGCCCATCGTCATAGACGGCACCCCGGCCGTGCGTTTTGAGAATGTGAACTTCGCCTACGACCCGGCGCGGCCCATCCTGCACAACGTGAGCTTTGAAATTCCGCCGGGCAAGACCGTCGCGGTGGTGGGCTCTTCGGGCGCCGGCAAGTCCACGCTGGCGCGCCTGCTCTACCGCTTTTACGATGTCCAGCAGGGCCGCATCACCATTGCCGGGCAGGACATCAAGCAGGTCACGCAGTCCAGCGTGCGCCAGTCCATCGGCATTGTGCCGCAGGACACCGTGCTGTTCAACGACACGGTGGAATACAACATCGCCTACGGCAAGCCGGGCGCCAGCCATGCCGAGGTCGAAGAAGCCGCGCGCGCGGCCCGCATCCATGGTTTTATTGCCTCGACGCCGCTGGGCTACCAGACCATGGTGGGTGAGCGCGGCCTGAAGCTGTCGGGCGGTGAAAAGCAGCGCGTGGCCATTGCCCGCACGCTGCTGAAAAACCCGCCGGTGGTGATTTTTGACGAAGCCACTTCGGCGCTGGATTCGGCCAACGAGCGCGCCATCCAGGCCGAGCTGCGCACCGCCGCGCAAAACAAGACCACGCTGGTGATTGCGCACCGGCTGTCTACCGTGGTGGACGCGCATGAGATCCTGGTGATGGACGCTGGGCGCATTGTGGAGCGCGGCACGCACGCGCAGCTGTTGGCGCTGGAAGGCGCGTATGCGCGGATGTGGGCGTTGCAGCAGAGTTCGGCAGAGGCGTAGGGATTGCGTGCCAAATCGCGCTCCAGCCCTTTATTGGTGAGCGCAAGCAGCTACTAAATAGATAGCAACGGGCGAACGGCTGCCGGCGGGAACGGATCAGCAGCATCATCCCGCGCGTCTTGCGACTCCCCGGCTATGGAATCCCCGTAGGTCAAACTTCTACACAGGCTCGCATAATTGGCCCATGGAAACCAAATGGCTGGAAGATTTTGTGAGCCTGGCTGAAACCCGCAGTTTCAGCCGCTCCGCCCAATTGCGTCATGTCACCCAGCCCGCGTTTTCACGGCGTATCCAGGCGCTGGAAGCCTGGGCCGGTACCGACCTGGTGGACCGCAGCTCCTATCCCACGCGGCTGACGCCGGCCGGAGAAACCCTGTACAGCCAGTCGCTGGAGATGCTGCAGGGCTTGCAGTCGACCCGCGCCATGCTGCGCGGCCACACCTCGGCCGGGCAGGATGTCATCGAGTTTGCGGTGCCGCACACATTGGCTTTCACCTTCTTTCCCGCCTGGGTCAGCAGCCTGCGCGAGAAGTTCGGCCCCATCAAGAGCCGGCTGATTGCCCTGAACGTGCACGATGCGGTACTGCGCCTTGTCGAGGGCAGTTGCGACCTGCTGATCGCCTATCACCACGACTCCCAGCCCTTCCAGCTGGATCCGGACCGCTATGAAATGGTGTCGCTGGGCCAGGAAGTGCTGGCACCTTTTGTCAGGGCCAATTCCGCGGGCGAGCCCGAGTTCAGCCTGCCGGGCCGCGCCGGCCAGCCCTTGCCTTATCTGGGCTATGCGCCGGGCGCCTACCTGGGCCGCATGGTCGACATGATCCTCAAGCAGTCCAGCACGGCCATCCACCTGGACCGGGTGTACGAAACCGACATGGCCGAGGGCCTCAAGGCCATGGCCCTGGAAGGCCACGGCATCGCGTTTTTGCCGCTCAGCGCCGTCAAGAAGGAATTACGGGCCAAAAAACTGGTCAGCGCTGGTGGCAACCTGGAAATGACCATGGACGTGCGCGTGTACCGTGAGCGGCCCACCTCCAAGGAGTCTGCCAAAACCCACGCCCAGGCATTGTGGACTTACCTGCAGGCACAAACCGGCGGCAAGGAAAAGGTGGGTGGCCGTAGCGCGGGGACACAGGCATCGCGCTAGCCGACCGGCCTTTGCCGAAGCGGGCTGGTGGCCTTGTGGGCAAATGCTGGCATCAGACTGACGACTAGTAGTAACCCTAGGGGGTTATAAGAAAAATGCATGGAAGATCGTCGAAACAGCATTGGTGTTTTGACACCTCCAAATTTACAGTTCGTGACGTTCAAATTTTGGTGCTTGCCCGTGCTTGTTGATTCATTTGCTGTCTGCGTTGCCTTCCTTACGGCCCTTTGTGCGGCATCGGTCTGCGCCAGGCACCGCGCCATTCGGGTGATCGCCCAGCCTGTGCGGCCACGAGTGCAGGCGGCCTGACGGTCCGCTGGCACAAAGACTGCTTACATCTGCCGTATAGTTCCGGACTTTTAATGCGTGCACCATTTTGGAAAACCCCAGAAATTGCTGTCAATGCTGCGGGTTTGCAAAACCATCAACCCTTTCACGCCGTCCGCTTTCCCCCATTTTTAGAGGCCGGGTAAACCTAGGCATGTCCCGGGAACCAACTCTCTAGAATAGTTCGCTAATCGTTTCATTCATTACAGGAGATTCCATGAAACTCAAGCTAGTCGCTCTGTCTGTTGCATTGCTCGCCACCGGCGGTGCGTTTGCCGACACCCTTTCCAAAGTCAAGGCTTCAGGCGTTGTGACCATGGGCGTGCGTGACTCCTCCGGTGCACTGTCCTATACCCTCGGTGACGGCAAATACACCGGCTACCACGTCGAAATCTGCCAGCGCATCCTGGCCGGCCTCGAAAAAGCCGCCGAGCGCAAGCTGGAAGTCAAATACCAGCCCGTGACCTCGCAAAACCGCATTCCCCTCGTGCAAAACGGCACAGTCGACATCGAGTGCGGCTCCACCACCAACAACGCGACCCGTCAAAAAGACGTGGCCTTCGTCGTGACCACCTTCGTCGAAGAAGTCCGCATCGCGGTGAAAGCCAGCTCCGGCATCACCTCCGTTGCCCAGCTCAGCGGCAAGACCGTGGCCACCACCACGGGTACCACTTCCGTGCAGACGCTGCGCAAGAACAAGCGCGCCACCGGCGTCGAGTTCAAGGAAATCTTCGGCAAGGACCACTCCGACAGCTTCCTGCTGCTCGAATCGGGCCGCGCCGATGCGTTCGTCATGGACGGTTCCATCCTGGCCGGCAACATCGCCACCGCCAAGAAGCCTTCGGACTTCAAGATCGTCGGTGAAGTGTTGAGCGTCGAGCCCATCGCCATCATGATCCGCAAGGATGACCCGCTGCTCAAGCGCCTGGCCGACGACACGGTCAAGAGCATGATCAAGTCGGGCGAGATGAACAAGCTGTGGACCAAATGGTTCCTGTCGCCGATTCCTCCGAAGAACACCAAGGTCGGCCTGGCACTGAGCGCCAGCACCAAGGCAGCCTGGGACAATCCGAACGACAAGCCCATGGAAGAGTACGCCCAGAAGTAATTCGGGTCAGGTAAATTGAAGAACCCCGCCTGACATCATGCTCTGGCGGGGTTTCTCGTTTACCGTGGCATGGAAAAACAACACAACAACCCTTTGCTGGAGCCGTGATGACTTGGGATTGGCAGGTATTTCTAAATGACGACGGTAGTGGCCGAACCTACTTGCAATGGATGTTTGACGCATGGGGCTGGACGCTGTCCGTCGCCGGTGCATCCTGGGTGATCGCCATGCTGTTTGGCGCACTGGTCGGCACGCTGCGCACCTTGCCCAACAGCCCGTGGCTTGTCCGCTTTGCCAATGCCTGGGTCGAGCTGTTTCGCAACGTTCCCTTGCTGGTCCAGATTTTCATCTGGTACTTTGTGGTTCCCAAAATTTTCCCCGCCATGAAGGAGCTGCCCAGCTTCATCCTGGTGGTGTTCGCTCTCGGATTTTTCACCTCGGCGCGTATTGCCGAGCAGGTCAGGGCCGGCGTGCAGGCCTTGCCGCGCGGCCAGCGCTATGCCGGCATGGCCATGGGCTTTACCACCGTGCAGACGTACCGCTACGTGATCCTGCCCATGGCTTTTCGCATCATCATTCCGCCGCTCACCAGCGAATCGATGAACCTCTTGAAAAATTCCTCCGTGGCTTTCGCGGTGTCGATCGCCGAGCTCACCATGTTCGCCATGCAGGCGCAGGAAGAAACTTCGCGCGGCATTGAGATCTACCTGGCGGTGACGGCCCTTTATGCAATCTCTGCCTTCGCGGTCAACCGGGTCATGGCCTTTGTTGAGAAGAAGGTCCAGATCCCCGGCTTCGTTGTAGCCGGCTCAACGGGCGGAGGGCACTGACATGCTTGGACTCGACATGAGCTTCCTGAACTGGGAGATGATTTCCCAGTTCGTCGTCAAGGGCTTTATTTTCAGCATCGAGCTGACCGTCATCGCCACCATAGGCGGCATTATTTTTGGCACCGTGCTCGCGCTGATGCGCCTGTCGGGCAAAAAATTCCTGACGGTTCCTGCGACCATCTACGTCAACGGCATGCGTTCCGTTCCGCTGGTCATGGTGATCCTCTGGTTCTTCCTGCTGGTGCCTGCGTCGTTCTACACGACCTTCGGCGCCTGGGGGGCCAACTACCGTGCCGAGATTTCGGCCATCATCACCTTCGTGGCCTTCGAGGCCGCGTACTTCAGCGAAATCATGCGTGCGGGCATCCAGTCGATCTCGCGCGGGCAGGTCAATGCGGGCCGTGCCCTGGGCATGACCTACGCGCAAAACATGAAGCTGATCATCCTGCCGCAGGCTTTCCGCAACATGGTGCCCATCCTGCTGACCCAGACCATCATCCTGTTCCAGGATACTTCGCTGGTTTACGCCATCGGCGCCTACGACCTGCTCAAGGGCTTCAGCACCGCCGGCAAGATCTTCGGCCGCCCCGAAGAGGCCTACCTGCTGGCCGCCGTGGTTTATTTCGTGATCTGCTTCGGGCTGTCCTTCATGGTCAAACGCCTGAACAGCAGAATCGCCATCATTCGCTGAAGCAGCCGCTCTCAAGGCAAGCGAACCTCATAGAACACTGGAGAAGAAGATGATTGAGTTGAAAGAAGTTTCCAAATGGTACGGTGAAGTGCAGGTTCTGAACAACTGCACCACCAGCATCAAGAAGGGTGAAGTTGTTGTGGTCTGCGGCCCGTCGGGTTCGGGCAAGTCAACACTCATCAAGACCATCAACGCGCTGGAGCCTTTCCAGAAGGGCCAGATCTTTGTCGACGGCAAAGCCGTGCATGACCCCAAGACGGACTTGCCCAAGCTGCGCAGCCGCGTTGGCATGGTGTTCCAGAATTTCGAGCTATTTCCACACCTGAGCGTGACCGAAAACCTGACGCTGGCGCAGGTCAAGGTACTGGGCCGCAAGCCCGATGAAGCCAAGAAGCACGGCTTGAAATACCTGGACCGCGTGGGCCTGATGGCGCACAAGGACAAGTTTCCCGGCCAGCTCTCCGGTGGCCAGCAGCAGCGTGTGGCGATCGCCCGGGCGCTCAGCATGGACCCGATCGCCATGCTGTTTGACGAACCCACTTCCGCGCTGGACCCGGAAATGGTCGGCGAGGTGCTGGACTGCATGATGGGCCTGGCCGTCGAGGGCATGACCATGATGGTGGTGACCCACGAAATGGGCTTTGCCAAAAAAGTGGGCAGCCGCGTGATTTTCATGGATGTCGGCGGCAAGATTCTGGAAGACTGCTCGAAGGACGAGTTTTTCAGCCACCCGGAAAAC
>NZ_JBFUAZ010000081.1:0-10416 GCF_056406035.1 Polaromonas sp. P1_E1_2
CCCCAAAGACCGCTTCGGCCTGATCGCCAGCGGCAAGGCCTTCAACGACACGCGCCAGGCGCTGGCCGACCTGGGCCTGGACGAAGACACTTGCCACCAGTTGGGCATCCGCCTGCACAAGGTCAACGTGGTCTGGCCGCTGGAGGCCACCATCACGCGCGACTTCGCTGAAGGCCTGCAAGAGATTCTGGTGGTCGAGGAAAAACGCCAGGTCATCGAATACCAGATCAAGGAAGAGCTCTACAACTGGCGTGCCGATGTGCGCCCCAATGTGCTGGGCAAGTTCGACGAGCCCGAAGGCGACCAGTCGGGCGGCGAATGGGGCCGTTCCAACCCGAGCGACAACTGGCTGCTGCGCGCCAAGGCCGACCTGACGCCGGCCATCATCGCCAAGGCGATTGCCAAGCGCCTGAAGAAGCTGGGCGTACCCGCCGACATCATCTCGCGCATGGACGAGCGCCTGGCCATCATTGAAGGGCGTGAGCGCGCCCTGACCGCAGGCAAGGCCGACACCGGCGAGCGCGCACCCTGGTTTTGCAGCGGCTGCCCGCACAACACCAGCACCCGCGTGCCCGAAGGCTCGCGCGCCGTGGCCGGTATCGGCTGCCACTACATGGCGACCTGGATGGACCGCTCCACTTCCACCTTCACCCAGATGGGCGGCGAGGGCGTGACATGGGTGGGCCAGGCGGCGTTTACGACCGACGAACACATTTTTGCCAACCTGGGCGACGGCACCTACTTTCACAGCGGGCTGCTGGCGATCCGCCAGGCCATCGCCTCGGGTGTGAACATCACCTACAAAATCCTCTACAACGACGCGGTCGCCATGACGGGCGGCCAGCAAGTCGGCGAACGGCCTGAAGGCCATTCGGTGCTGCAGATCATGCAAAGCCTGCGCGCCGAGGGCGTGGCCAAGCTGGTCATCGTGACCGACGAGCCGCAGAAATACGACGGCGCGCCGCTGCTCGACGGTGTGACGGTGCACCACCGCGACGAGCTGGATCGCATCCAGCGCGAGTTCCGCGAGATCAAGGGCACGACCGCGATCATTTACGACCAGACCTGCGCGACTGAAAAGCGCCGCCGCCGTAAACGCGGCACCCTGGTGGATCCTGAAAAGCGCGTGGTGATCAACGAGCTGGTGTGCGAAGGCTGCGGCGATTGTTCGGTGCAATCCAACTGCCTGTCGGTGGAGCCGCTGGAGACCGAATTCGGCCGCAAGCGCCGCATCAACCAGAACACCTGCAACAAGGATTACTCCTGCGTGAAGGGCTTTTGCCCCAGCTTTGTGACCGTCGAGGGCGGGCAGCTGAAGAAGCCCAAAAAAGACAAGAAGGGCGCGCCCAGCAGCCTGTTCGCAGTTCCCGAGCCCGTGCTGCCTGTGGCGGAAAACGCCTGGGGCATTGTGGTGGGTGGTGTCGGCGGCACCGGTGTCATCACCATCGGCCAATTGCTGGGCATGGCAGCCCATATTGAGGGCAAGGGTGTGGTCACGCAGGATGCGGGTGGCCTGGCGCAAAAAGGCGGCGCCACCTGGAGCCATATTCAGATCGCCAACCGGCCGGAAGCCATTTACACGACCAAAGTCGACACCGCCAAGGCGGACCTGGTGATCGGCTGCGATCCGATCGTGGCGGCCAGCAAGTACACGCTGACCGTCATGCAGCCGGGCCGTACCTACGTGGCCATGAATTCACACGGCACGCCGACAGCGGCCTTTGTGACCAACCCCGCCTGGCAGTTCCCTGGCGGCAATTGCGAGACGGCCGTGACCTCCGCAGTGGGCGCTGACTTGCTCGGTAGCTTTGATGCTGAGCAGGTCGCGGTGCAGCTGGTGGGGGATTCGATCTACACCAACCCGCTCATGCTCGGCTTTGCCTGGCAAAAAGGCCGGGTGCCGCTGTCGCACGCCGCGTTGATGCGCGCGATCGAGCTCAACGGTGTGCAGGTTGACAACAACAAGGCGGCTTTTGAGTGGGGCCGGCGTTGCGCGCACGACCTGGCTGCGGTGCAGGCCCTGTTCAAGGCCGCCCAGGTGATCGAGTTCGTGAAGCGCCCTTCGCTGGACAACATGCTGGCCAAGCGGGTTGACTTCCTGACGGCTTATCAGAACGCGGCATATGCGCAGACCTACCAGGCTTTTGTGGAGAAGGTGCGCGCTGTGGAAGCGCCGCTGGGCAAGACGCTGCTGACCGAGGCGGTGGCCCGGTACCTTTTCAAACTCATGGCTTACAAAGACGAGTACGAAGTGGCGCGCCTGCACACCGACACGGGCTTCCTGGACAAAGTCAACGGCATGTTTGAAGGCGACTTCAAGCTCAATTACCACCTGGCGCCGCCCATGATTGCGTCCAAAAACGACAAGGGCGAGCTGCAGAAGAAGCAGTTCGGCCCCTGGATGCTGGGCGCATTCAAGGTGTTGGCTCGCCTGAAAGGTCTGCGCGGCACGCCGCTGGATGTCTTTGGCCGCACGGAGGAGCGGCGCACCGAGCGGGCCCTGATTGAGGAATACAAGGCGAGCCTGCAGGACGTGATGGCTGGCCTGACGGCCGAAAACCACGCCACGGCGTTGGAAATCGCCCGGATTCCAGAAATGATCAAGGGTTATGGCCATGTCAAGGCACGCCACCTGGCAGCAGCGCGGCCCCAGTGGGCCGCGTTGATGGAATCCTTTCGTACCCCCGGATCTACCGTTCAGCGGGAAGCGGCTTAAAGCCTGGACCGGCGCCGGCCTCGCCGCCGGTCCGGTGTTTCCTTCATGGAGCGGCTTTGCTGCGGAGCTTGCAGCAGCCCTTTGCGCGCAACCCCGGCTTGAAAAGCCCCTGGTGCGCGCCAGTTACCCCCTTCTGCGGATGCCCCGCCGCATACAATCGTGAACTCTGTGCGCTGTCCGTGCCGGATGGCGCGCGCCAGTGTGTCTTTTAAATCGTTGTGGAGTTAGCCGTGTTCATTTCTTCCGCCTTTGCCCAAACCGCTCCCGCTGCCGCTGCCGGCGGTGACATGATGTCCTCGCTGACGGGCATGCTGCCTCTGGTGCTGATGTTCGTGGTCCTGTACTTCGTCATGATCCGCCCGCAGATGAAAAAGCAGAAAGAGCATCGCGCCATGATTGAGGCGCTGGCCAAGGGCGATGAAGTCGCCACCGCAGGCGGCCTGCTGGGCAAGGTGACCAAGCTGGGCGATGTGTACCTGACCCTCGAACTGGCGCCAGGCGTCGAAGTCCAGCTGCAGCGCAGCGCGATCATCCAGGTGCTGCCCAAAGGCGCTATCAATCCAGCCAAATAAGGCTTTCGCCGGCCGCAACGGCCGGCAGGCCTGACTTTGTTCATCCGTCCACCAGGAACAGCCCTCTCATGAATCGTTATCCGGCCTGGAAGTACGCCATCATTGTGATTGCGTTCATCGTCGCAGCCCTGTACACGCTGCCCAACTTTTTCGGCGAAGCGCCTGCGGTCCAGGTCTCCAGCGCCAAGTCCACCGTCAAGATCGACAGTACGACGATGGCGAAAGTGGAGCAAATACTGAAGGAAGCCGGTATTGCGGCGGATGCCGTCGCCCTGGACGAAACTTCTGTCAGGGCGCGGTTTGGCGATACCGATACGCAACTCAAGGCCAGGGACGCGATCCAGAAAGTACTGGCGCCGGATTCCGAAGATCCTCCGTATGTCGTTGCGCTCAATTTGCTATCGCTTTCACCTCCCTGGCTAGCCCGGCTTCATGCTTTCCCAATGTACCTCGGGCTTGACTTACGAGGCGGCGTGCATTTGATGCTGCAGGTGGACATGCAGGCCGCGCTAACCAAGCGCGCCGAGTCCCTGGTTGGCGACCTACGGACGTCGCTGCGTGAGAAAAATATCCGGCACGGCGGCATCGCTCGTAATGGACAGACCATTGACATCAAGGTGCGTGACTCTGCCACACTGGCATCGGCCAAAGCCCTGATTCAAGACCAGTTTCCCGACCTCCAGACTGCTGAGGTCCCCGAAGGCACGGAATACAAGCTTACGGCTACGATCAAGCCTGAGGCGGCGCGCCGCATTCAGGACCAGGCTCTCAAACAGAACATGGTGACCCTTCACAACCGGGTCAACGAACTGGGCGTCGCAGAGCCGGTAATACAGCAGCAGGGTATAGACCGCATTGTTGTGCAACTACCAGGTATTCAGGATCCTGCCCGGGTCCGGCGCATTATTGGCCGTACCGCCACCCTGGAAATGCGTCTGGTGGAAGACAGCGCTGAAGCCCGTGCTGCCATGACCGGGGGGGGCATGGTGCCCTTTGGGTCGGAAAAATTCCCCGATATCAGCGGCAATCCGGTGATTGTGAAGAAGCAGGTCCTTGTTACCGGTGAGAGCCTGACGGACGCCCAGGCCGGCTTCGATTCGCAAAAGCAGGAACCCAATGTATCCCTGACGCTGGATGCCAAGGGTGGGAGGGTGATGCGCGAAACAAGCCGCGAGAACATGGACAAGCCGATGGCCATCCTGCTGTTCGAAAAGGGCAAAGGGCAGGCTATTTCGGTGGCAACCATTCGCGGTGAACTGGGTACACGATTCAGCATCTCGGGCGCCATGAATATCAATGCCGCCAACGATCTCGCCCTGTTGCTGCGCGCAGGCTCGCTTGCCGCTCCCATGGAGGTCATTGAAGAGCGCACCATTGGCCCGACGCTGGGCGCCGACAACATTGCCAAGGGCTTTCACAGTGTGTCGTGGGGCTTCGTCGTGATCGTGGCGTTTATGGCGATCTATTACATGCTTTTTGGCCTGTTTTCCGGCCTGGCGCTTGCCGTCAACCTGCTGTTGCTGGTCGCGGTGCTGTCCATGCTGCAGGCTACCCTGACCTTGCCTGGCATGGCGGCGATGGCGCTCGCGCTGGGTATGGCCATCGATTCCAATGTGCTGATCAATGAGCGTGTGCGGGAAGAATTGCGAAACGGTGCCTCCGCGCAAGCGGCGATTCATGCAGGTTATGAGCGGGCCTGGGCAACCATTCTGGACTCCAACACCTCGACATTGATCGTAGGTCTTGCGTTGCTGGCTTTTGGGTCCGGCCCGGTCCGCGGCTTTGCCGTTGTGCATTGCATCGGTATCCTGACCAGCATGTTCTCAGCGGTGTTTTTCTCGCGCGGCCTGGTCAACCTCTGGTATGGCCGCCAGAAGAAGCTCAAGACGGTTTCCATTGGCACAGTGTGGCGGCCCACCACTTCGGGTGCGGTGGCGAAGTAAGCCCACGCCCGGCCCTTTTTTCCTGAATTTCCCAAGGACTCCAGATGGAATTTTTCAAAATCCGGCGTGACATTCCGTTTATGCGGCACGCCCTGATCTTCAATGCCATCAGCTTTGCCACGTTCGCTTTGGCAGTATTTTTCCTGTTCTCGCGCGGCTTGCACCTGTCCGTCGAATTCACCGGCGGCACCTTGATGGAGGTGAATTACACCCAGGCTGCCGATGTCGGAAAAATCCGCGATACGGTGGCGGGGTTGGGCTTCGCCGATGTGCAGGTCCAGAATTTCGGCACCTCACGCGACGTGATGATCCGCCTGCCGGCACAAAAGGGCGTAAGCACTGCGCAGCAAAGCGACAAGGTGCTTGCGGCCCTGAAGGCTGCCAGCCCGGATGTGACGCTGCGGCGCACCGAATTCGTCGGCCCGCAGGTGGGCGAGGAACTCGCCCACGACGGGCTGAAGGCGCTCGCCATGGTGGTTTTCGGCATCATGGTCTATCTGGCTTTCCGCTTTGAATGGAAATATGCCGTGGCGGCCATCATCGCCAATTTGCACGACGTCGTGATCATTTTGGGATTCTTCGCTTTCTTCCAATGGGAGTTTTCACTGGCTGTGCTTGCTGCTGTGCTGGCGGTGCTGGGCTACTCGGTCAATGAGTCGGTGGTGATCTTTGACCGGATCCGCGAGAATTTTCGACGCTATCGCAAGATGAATACCACCGAGATCATCGACAACGCGATCACGTCCACCATCAGCCGTACCATCATTACCCACGGTTCCACCCAGATCATGGTGCTGTCCATGCTTCTCTTTGGCGGGCCGACCCTGTTTTACTTTGCCCTGGCGCTGACCATCGGCATTCTGTTCGGGATCTATTCGTCGGTGTTTGTTGCCGCTGCAATCGCCATGTGGCTAGGCATTCGGCGTGAAGACCTGATGAAAGGGCCGGCCAAAAAAGACGAGGATCCCAATGACCCCAACGCCGGAGCCACGGTGTAAGCTATGACTTAATCATYCTAGGGCGGCTGTGGCTCCAAGTAACAAAAATAGCAGGGTTCTGGTCGAGCAGGCACGTGCGCTGTTTGCGGAGCGTGCTGTACGCGTACTGCCTGCACTGGCGAAAACCATTCAAGACAGGCTCACTGCCGCAGTTGATCAGCCCGGCAGTGTCCGGGAAATGCAGGACCGGCGTGATGCCTGGATGGCTTTCCAGAAAAGTGGTGCCACCTGGGTCCGTGGCACAACCGCCGCATGGACCACTGCCCAGACGATTCCTGCGCCAAACTCGCCCTCGAGGTTTGCCGACAGCGGCAAATTTGAATTGATGGGTAACGACGTGATGGAGGACAAAATCCTTGCTTCGCGGCTCGCGCTTCGGTTGCTGGACTTCGCAAGCTGGGAGTTGAACGACCTCCGGTTGCGCATCCAAAACCTGGAGGCCGTCACGGAATTGCACAAGCAGGACATTCTTCGCCCCGAGGTGCTTGCCCAGCACRTGGTTGAGCAATGGAGTCTTGCATCGCTGCCACGGGATGTCTGGCTCGTTGTCCAGGATGTCATCCAGAAGGACATGGGCACACACCTGCTGGAGACTTACCATGCCACCAACGAGTTTTTGGTGCAGCAGGGGGTGATGGCGGAAATCGACTTACGGCCGCTGGTCAAACGCACTCCCTCCGCTGCGGATGCCGGAGCGTCTGCCAGGAAAGCCTCTACTTCTGAGAAGGAACGCGGCAAATTCGGCAGCGAAACCGGCTCCAGGACCGGCGGGTCTGAAGGCGGTGGCGCACGTGGTTTTGGCGGAGGCCAGGGCGATGGGCCTGATAGCCGGGTTCAGGGTGTGGGTGGCGGGCGATCTTCAGCCTTTGGCGGCCGTCAGGGTGCAGCTTCTCCAGGTACGGCGTCCGAAGGAGCAGGGTCGCAGCCAGGCGTATCCAGGCAAGGCGGCGCAGTCTACGATGAAACCCGCATGCAAACGGCGACGACGCCGCTCGCCAGGGCACGCATGAGGGCCCAGGGTGTGATGGGGCACCTCAAGCGTTTGCTGTCGAACCAGGTCGCAGGCTTCGACGATACCCACCCCACACAGGCGTCGCCTCAGCTCGCGCAGGCCATGGTGAGCGTGCAGAAGCAGGAAGAAACCGGTGCAGAGCGTACCTTGCTCGCAGATGCGCAAGGGCAGATCTATGGCCAGGTGCATGTCGACAATGCTGCAACTGCCTTGCGGGAACGAACCAATACCCTCAAGCAGGCGGCGTCCACCTCATCCGAGAAGGCGACGATTGAAATCGTGGCCCTGATGTTCCAGAGCATTCTTGCCGAAGACCGCATTCCGCCTGTGATCCGGGTCTGGTTTGCCCGTTTGCAGATGCCGGTATTGCGTGTGGCGATTTCCGAGCCAGAGTTCTTTGAGTCGCTGCAGCATCCTGCACGCCGGTTGATCGACCGCATGGGTTCCTGCGTATTGGGCTTTGACGTCACGGTGGCCGGCGGCGCCATGGAATCTGAAGTCAAGCGCATTGTGCAAGTGATAGAGCAGTATCCCGAAACAGGGCGTCGGGTGTTTCAGCTGGTTTACGACGAGTTCGAAAAGTTTTTATCCAAATTCCTTTCCGAGCATGGCAGCGCCGCCCGTGTTGTGAGCGTCGCGCAACAGGTCGAACAAAAAGAGACCATGACGATCCAGTACACCATTGAGATGCGGAACATGCTCAATGACATGCCGGTTCGAGACGAGATCCGCGAATTCCTCTTCAAGGTATGGGCCGAGGTATTGGCAATCGCCGCGATGAAGAACGGGCCGCAGCACGAGGAAACCATCACGCTCAAGCGGGCTGCCGCTGATCTGGTGTGGGCCGCGAGCGCCAAACCGAACCGCAATGATCGCGCCCGCGTGATTGCAGACCTGCCGAAATTGCTGCAGCTGCTGCGCCTGGGCATGTCCATGCTGGGCTTGGGTGTGTCTGACCAGGACGGGCACCTGAAGACCATCAGCGATACGCTGGCCGATGCATTCATGTCCAAAACCGACACCATTTCCCAGGAGCGGGTGGAGATCATGGCCAAACGGCTGATGAACCTGGAAGACTATCTTTCCGACGAGGACGTCGGAGACCTGCCGCTGGATACTGACAGCCTGGTCACCATGATCGGGATCGATGCTACCGACATTGAAGTGATCGCCGATGGCGGCAGCCAGCCCACGGAAGCCATGCGCGCATGGGCCCGGGAGCTCCAGGTAGGTACATGGTTCAGCCTGGACCACAACGGCAAGATCAGTCATGTGCAGTTTGCCTGGTGCAGTGATCGCAAGCAGTTGCACCTGTTTGCTTCTGCCGATGGCCGGAACTTCCTGATCCAGGCTCGTCGGCTCGCGGCCTACCTGCAGTCGGGTTTGCTGGTGCCTACGGAAGAGGAGGCGCTCACGGTACGTGCCACGCGCGACGCGCTTGCCAAGCTGGATGCAAATCCCGAGCGGTTGCTCGGCTAAGGGCCTCGTTGTCCGGCGTGCCCGGGCAACCGGTTCAAAAATGTCGTTTTTGTGCCGCAGTGCTATTCAGTGAGCAAGGCGACCTTCCGCGTCGTCGCACAATTCGTCCAGAACCAGCGCATCGGGTTCTTCGCCGAAGCTCCAATAGACCATCAATACGATGATTTTCAGGTCATCGAGCGTGACGGGGTCGCCCGGTGCCGCCATGGCACGGTCAATCACAATCTCGCGCATGTGCGGAGGCAATACGCCGGACGACTCAAGGAAGCTCACAAATCCCAGGCTCTGTGCGCCGAGTTGTGTTTGCTCGGCAACCGAATAAACGCGAAGGCTGTCGGGGGATTGGGGCTGAATGACCGGATGCGCACCGGGCTCGGTGAGCTCTGACGGGGCACTGGCCGGCAGACTGATTTGCGTGCCTTGGGCGGCGATATTCAAGCCGTCGAGCCAGACGAGGGCCGCCTGGATTTCTTCCGCCTCAAAACCCGCCGCTGTCAGTTTGCGGCCGAGCCGCTGAAGTTCGGGGCAAGCGTCACCTTGCCAGTAATTTTCGTAGACGTACACGAGTACTTCGAACATGCGTCCAATATAACGCAGTTGGCGGCAGCATTGTCAAGCCGGTGAAAAGAGTGCGGTGTTTATGCGTCAGCGCGTCGCTGGAACAGGCCGCCGGGAAGCCTGAACACCTGTCCGTCGAGTTCCAGCTCAAGTAGCTGCGCCTGCAGCATGGCTGTTTCGATCCCGGTTCGCGCCTGTAGTGTGTCCAGGCTCACCACGTCGAATCCCAGTGCGGCGATCAGGGCGGTAGATGAGGGGGACTCGACCAGGAGACCGGTTTCTTTCTCTGTTGGCGTATATGCCGCTGCAGCCGGCGCCACACCCCGCGCAGGGAGACTTAATTCCTCCAATACGTCCTGCGCAGTTTCCACCAGCTTGGCCCCCTGCTTGATCAGTGCGTGGCAGCCGCGTGACTGGGGCGAATGGATGGAGCCGGGTATGGCAAACACTTCTTTGCCCTGTTCGGCCGCCAGCCGCGCGGTGATCAGTGAGCCGGACTGCAGCGCTGCCTCGATGACAAGAGTGCCCAGCGACAGGCCGGAAATGATGCGGTTGCGTCTCGGGAAGTTCGCGGTCAGCGGTGGCGTGCCGAGCGGGAATTCGCTGATGATCATGCCTTGCTGGGCAATACGGTGCGCCAGCTCGAGATGTTTTTTGGGATAGACGCGGTCTAGTCCGGTACCCACCACGGCAATGGTATCTCCGCCGGCTTGCATGGCGCCGTCGTGCGCCGCACCGTCGATACCCAAGGCCAAGCCTGACACAACGCAGAGTTTGGCACCGGCCAGGGCCTTGGCGAATTGGCGCGCATTAGCTTCGCCCTGCGGCGTCGGGTTGCGGCTGCCTACGATGGCTATATGGGCCACGTGGGATGGCGATAACGCCTGAGGCTGGGATGCACGCTTGCCGAGCATGTAGAGCATCAGCGGGGGATCGGCGATGTCGAGCAAGGCCGCAGGGTAGGCCGCATCTCCAATCGCGACCACCCGCCGGTGCTCGCCGGCCTGCAACCAGTCCAGCGTCATTTGCAGCTGGGCTGCCAGATTTGGAGGCTCTGCCCTGAGCGCGCGCGCCAATTTCTCCGAACCCAACTGTTCCAGAGCGGCTGAACTCTGGTCAAAAATCGCCTGCACGGATC
>NZ_JBFUAZ010000082.1:0-10377 GCF_056406035.1 Polaromonas sp. P1_E1_2
TCCCTGCCCCCCGAGGGGGCCGCTGCGCCTGCGGTCCGGCAGAGCCGGTCCCGCGGCCCCTGCTTGCCGGGGAAATTCAGGTGATTTCGGTTACCGTCGAGCGACTCAAGCGCCACAGCGCCAGGCCGGCGCACAGCCACTGCACAACATACAGCGCCGTACCCAGGCCATGCCAAAGCTTGAGGTTGCCGCCTTCGGCACGCGCACTGACGATGCGCGGCGCGATACCGAACTCCACCAGCAAGGCCAGCAACAAGCCAGTCACTATGAATTTGATAGCTGCTTGCGCTTGCTGCGCAAGGGCTGTATCGTCTTTTTTGTTAAAAACCAGAAGCAACAGCATGGCGCAGCCCGTGCTGAGCCAGGTCTGCGCAGTGAAGAGCTTGGCCGCCATGGCACCGGCAACAGCGGGCGTGCCGAGATTGGCGAACAGCATGGGAACCACCACGAATCCCAAACCAGTCAGGCTGCCCCACCAGAGAGCCGCCACCATCACATTGAAGCGTTGCTTCATTGGAAATTTTCCGATGGGCCGCCCCTGGGGAAATTAGCCCCCTCGGGGGGCAGAGAACTACACACAGTGAGTGAGCGTGGGGGCCACATTTTCTAGATGTACATCACCGCGATGATTTCGTAGCGTTTGATACCGCCTGGCGCCTGGACTTCGGCTGTATCGCCTTCGTCTTTGCCGATCAGCGCACGTGCAATCGGCGAGCTGATGTTGACCCGGCCCGCCTTGATGTCGGCCTCGTCTTCACCCACGATCTGATAAGTCACCTTGTCGCCGGTATCTTCATCTTCCAGTTCGATGGTGGAACCGAACACGACCTTGCCGCCCGCGTCCAGTTCGGACGGGTCGATGATTTGGGCAGCGGAAAGCTTGCCTTCGATTTCCTGAATACGGCCTTCGATGAAGCCCTGACGGTCTTTGGCGGCGTCGTATTCGGCGTTTTCGCTCAGGTCACCCTGCGCACGCGCTTCGGAAATGGAATTGATGACCCAGGGCCGGTCAACGGTTTTCAGCTGGTGCAGTTCGGCCTTGAGGCTTTCCGCGCCACGCTTGGTAATGGGAATGGTTGCCATGTTTTTGCTCCTCTCAAAAGCGAAACCGCCACCAGTCACCTGGCGGCGGCGCTTGAATCCAAAGTTTCAATCAAACAAGTTTAATGCAAATCGGATCTGCTGAAATCCGGAAAAAACCCGGGGCGTCAGGCTGTCAGCCTAGCTGCGCATGCAACTCCTGCACGGAATAAACCGGCAGGTTATCCAGGTACTTCATGCCCTCCACGGCCGCTTCGGCGCCGGCAATGGTGGTGTACGTCGTCACACGGGCCAGCAGCGCCGAGGTGCGGATCTGGCGCGAATCGGTAATCGCGTTGCGCCGCTCTTCCACCGTGTTAATGACCAGGGCGATTTCGTTGTTCTTGATCATGTCCACCACGTGCGGCCGGCCCTCGGTGACCTTGTTGACCACAGTGCAGGCGATACCCGCGGCCTGGATGGCGRCCGCAGTGCCTTTGGTGGCCACGATTTCAAACTTCAGGGCCGCCAGCTTGCGCGCGACTTCCACGGCACGCGGCTTGTCATTGTTCTTGACGGTGAGGAACACCTTGCCGGAGGTCGGCAGCTTGGTGCCCGCGCCGAGCTGGGACTTCACGAAGGCTTCGCCGAAAGTCTTGCCCACGCCCATGACTTCGCCGGTGGATTTCATCTCGGGGCCGAGAATCGTGTCCACGCCGGGGAACTTGACGAAGGGGAACACCGCTTCCTTGACACTGAAGTAAGGCGGTGTGACTTCGTCCTTGATGCCCTGCGAAGCCAGCGACTGGCCCACCATGCAACGTGCTGCCACTTTGGCCAGCTGGATTCCGGTGGCCTTGCTGACAAAGGGTACCGTGCGCGAGGCACGCGGGTTGACTTCCAGCACGTAGATGACGTCTTTGCCGTCAATGTTCTGGATCGCGAACTGCACGTTCATGAGACCCACCACCGTCAGTGCCTCGGCCATCGCGGCGGTCTGGCGCTTGATTTCGGTGACGGTTTCCGCGCTCAGGGAATATGGCGGCAAAGAGCACGCGGAGTCGCCGCTGTGCACGCCGGCCTGCTCGATGTGCTCCATCACGCCCCCGATGAAAGTGCGGCCTTCGGGGTCACGCAGGCAATCGACGTCGCACTCGATGGCGTCGTTCAGGAAGCGATCCAGCAGTACTGGCGAGTCATGGCTGACCTTGACAGCCTCGCGCATGTAGCGCTCAAGGTCACGCTGCTCGTGCACGATCTCCATGGCACGGCCGCCCAGGACATAACTGGGGCGCACAACCAGGGGGTAACCCAGCGCAGCGGCTTTTTCAAGCGCTTCGGGCTCGGTGCGCGCCGTGGCGTTGGGCGGCTGGCGCAGCTTCAACTCGTGCAGCAGCTTCTGGAAGCGCTCGCGGTCTTCCGCCGCGTCAATCATGTCGGGCGAAGTGCCGATGATGGGCACGCCGTTCGCTTCCAGATCCAGCGCCAGCTTCAAAGGCGTCTGGCCGCCGTACTGGACGATCACGCCCAACGGTTTTTCCTTGTCGACAATTTCGAGCACGTCTTCGAGCGTCAGCGGTTCGAAATAGAGGCGGTCCGAGGTGTCGTAGTCGGTCGAGACGGTTTCAGGGTTGCAGTTGACCATGATGGTCTCGTAGCCGTCTTCGCGCATGGCCAACGCCGCGTGCACGCAGCAGTAGTCAAACTCGATGCCCTGCCCGATGCGGTTGGGCCCGCCGCCGAGGACCATGATTTTTTTCTTGTCGGTCGGAGCGGCTTCGCACTCGCTGCCTTCGGCCTCATAGGTCGAATACATGTAGGCGGTGTTGGTGGCAAACTCGGCGGCACAGGTGTCCACGCGCTTGTAGACCGGACGCACGCCCAGCGCACGGCGCTTTTCGCGAATGGCCGTGTCGGTGGTCTTGAGCTGCTTGGCCAGTCGGCGGTCGGAGAAGCCTTTTTGCTTCAGCGCACGCAGCGTGACGGCGTCGATCTTGTCGAGCGAGGTGGTTTCGAGTTCAAGTTCTATCTTGACGATCTGCTCGATCTGCACGAGAAACCACGGGTCGATCTTGGTGAGCGCAAAGACTTCATCGACGCTCATGCCCAGCGCAAACGCGTCACCCACATACCAGATGCGGTCGGGGCCGGGCGCGCCGAGTTCTTTCTCAAGCACTTCACGGTCTTGCGTCTTCTCGTTCATGCCGTCGACGCCGACTTCCAGGCCGCGCAGCGCTTTCTGGAAGGACTCCTGGAAAGTGCGGCCCATGGCCATCACCTCACCCACAGACTTCATCTGCGTGGTCAGGCGCGAATCAGCAGCCGGGAATTTCTCGAACGCGAAACGCGGAATCTTCGTGACGACGTAGTCGATGCTGGGCTCGAAGCTCGCTGGGGTTGCGCCGCCCGTGATTTCGTTACGCAGCTCGTCGAGCGTGTAGCCCACCGCCAACTTGGCCGCGACCTTGGCAATCGGGAAACCCGTGGCCTTGGAGGCCAGCGCCGATGAGCGCGAGACGCGCGGGTTCATCTCGATCACGACCATACGGCCGTCGACCGGGTTGATGGAGAACTGCACGTTGGAACCACCGGTATCCACGCCGATTTCCCGCAGCACAGCCAGCGAGGCGTTACGCAGGATCTGGTATTCCTTGTCAGTCAGCGTCTGGGCCGGTGCCACGGTGATCGAGTCACCGGTGTGCACGCCCATCGGGTCCAGATTTTCAATGGAGCAGACGATGATACAGTTGTCGGCGGTGTCGCGCACGACTTCCATCTCGTACTCTTTCCAGCCGAGCAGCGATTCTTCAATCAGCAGCTCATTGGTGGGCGAAGCTTCGAGGCCGCGTTTGCAGATCACTTCGAATTCTTCGGAGTTGTAGGCGATGCCGCCGCCGGTGCCGCCCAGCGTGAAGCTTGGGCGGATCACGGTCGGGAAACCAACGGTTTTCTGGACTGCCCAGGCTTCATCCATGCTGTGCGCAATGCCGGAGCGGGCTGAGCCCAAACCGATCTTGGTCATCGCGTCCTTGAATTTCAGGCGGTCTTCGGCCTTGTCGATGGCTTCGGGCTTGGCGCCAATCAGCTCGACCTTGTACTTGTCGAGCACGCCGTTGTGCCAGAGGTCGAGCGCGCAGTTGAGCGCAGTCTGTCCGCCCATGGTCGGCAGGATGGCGTCAGGGCGTTCCTTGGCGATGATTTTTTCGACTGTCTGCCAGGTGATGGGCTCAATGTAGGTGACGTCGGCGGTCGCCGGGTCGGTCATGATCGTGGCGGGGTTGCTGTTGATCAGGATGACCTTGTAGCCCTCTTCGCGCAGCGCCTTGCAGGCCTGCACGCCGGAGTAGTCGAACTCGCAAGCCTGGCCGATGATGATGGGGCCGGCGCCGATGATGAGGACGGATTTGATGTCTGTACGTTTTGGCATTATTTGTTCCCTCCATGCTGTTCCATGAGGGCTGTGAAACGATCAAACAGATACGAAATATCGTGCGGGCCAGGCGAGGCTTCCGGGTGACCCTGAAAGCAAAACGCCGGCTTGTCGGTGCGGGCCAGGCCTTGCAACGTGCCGTCAAACAGGCTGATGTGCGTGGGCCGCAGGTTGGCGGGCAGGCTTTTTTCATCCACCGCAAAACCGTGGTTCTGGCTGGTGATGCTGACGCGGCCGTTGTCCAGGTCTTTCACCGGGTGGTTGGCACCGTGGTGGCCGAACTTCATCTTGAAGGTCTTCGCGCCGCTGGCCAGCGCCATGATCTGGTGGCCCAGGCAGATACCGAAAGTCGGGATGCCGGTCTCAATGAGTTCACGCACCGCCGCAATCGCGTAGTCACAAGGCTCAGGGTCGCCCGGGCCATTGGCCAGGAAGATGCCGTCGGGTTTGAGCTTGAGCACGTCGGCAGCTGGCGTTTGTGCCGGCACCACGGTGATGCGCGCACCGCGCTCGGCCATCATGCKCAGGATGTTTTTCTTCACGCCGAAGTCAAAAGCCACGACGTGGAATTTGGGCGTGATTTGCACGCCATAACCCGCGCCGAGTTTCCATTCGGTCTGCGTCCATTCGTAGGTTTGCTTGACCGAGACGACCTTGGCCAGGTCGAGCCCGGCCATGCTGGGGGCGCCGCGCGCGGCCGCAACGGCCTTTTCGATCGCGGGCTGACTGACTTCTTCGCCCGCAGGCAGTGCCAGGATGCAGCCGTTTTGCGCGCCCTTGGTGCGCAGGTGGCGTGTGAGCTGCCGGGTGTCTATGCCGGCGATGGCTACCGTGTTTTCCTTGACCAGGTATTCGGACAAGGTCATGGTCATGCGGAAATTCGAGGCCAGCAGCGGCAGGTCCTTGATGATCAGGCCGGCCGCGTGGACTTTTTCAGCTTCGACGTCTTCGGCATTGATGCCGTAGTTGCCGATGTGCGGGTACGTGAGGGTGACGATCTGCTGGCAGTAGCTCGGATCCGTGAGGATTTCCTGATAGCCGGTCATGGCGGTGTTGAACACCACCTCGCCGACTGTGGAGCCTGCGGCTCCAATGGAATTGCCGATAAAGA
The DNA here is from genome assembly GCF_056406035.1 of Polaromonas sp. P1_E1_2. Lineage (NCBI taxonomy): Bacteria > Pseudomonadati > Pseudomonadota > Betaproteobacteria > Burkholderiales > Comamonadaceae > Polaromonas > Polaromonas sp. P1_E1_2. The sequence continues at coordinate 5,562 of NZ_JBFUAZ010000082.1, forward strand.
CCGTGCCGTCTGCGAGCGCCAGTATGGCGTGTGGGGATTTTTCGCGTGATCCCTGTAGAGACAAAAGCACTGGGTTCTCCGGGTTGGTTACGGTTCGCCCAAGCGTGCACAAGAAACGTCTCAGGGAGACTCTTGCTGGCTGCCTTAGTTGGCTGCTTTTGTGAGGGTGTTTGCTTTGTCTGCGCTCGGGCGAAGCTGTGTTTTGAAAAGCCCTTGATTATAGCCTAGGGATGTGGCCCCCACGGTCGCTCACTTCGTGTAGCTCCCTGCCCCCCGAGGGGGCTGCCCGCCCTACGGCCCGGCAGAGCCGGTTCCGCGGCTCATGCTGGCTTGAAGATTCAGGGCGAATGCAGGGGAGTATTTCACCAGTGGGGGCCGCGGGTTCGGCTTTGCCAGCCCCAGGCGCCGCCCCCCGGAAGGGGGGAACGGGCTACACGCAGTGAGCCTGGACGGGGGTGGGTCTATATCTTCAGCGAACTTGCGTACAGGCAAATTGCGGCCGCGGCTGCCACATTAAGCGACTCCTCGCCCCCCGGCTGGTCGATGCGGATCTTGAGCGCCGCCCGGCTCATGAGGTCGTCGCTAACGCCCTGCCCTTCGTGGCCCATGGCCCATGCACACGGCACAGGCAACTTCTGCTGATGCAAAAAGCTGCCTTGGTGCGAGCTGGTGACAACGATGGGCACGGTCAATGCTGCCAGAGCCTCGGGCTCCAGGCCTTCCACCAGTTGCAGTGCAAAGTGGGCACCCATACCGGCACGCAGCACTTTGGGCGACCAGAGCGCCGCCGTACCCCTGAGGGCAAGAACCTGGCCAAAGCCAAAGGCCGCTGCGCTGCGCAGGATGGAGCCCACGTTGCCGGCATCCTGCACACGGTCCAGGATGACCGAGGCTGCATGGGGTTGCGGGCTGGCGGGCGCCGGCAAATCCAGCACAAAACCCATGCGAGCGGGTGACTCCAGGCCGCTGATTTCCGGCAGCAGTGCATCGGAAATTACTATGTTTTTGATAGCTGCTTGCGCCCATTCAGATTGGCTTGCAGACCAAAATGATTCACAAAAAACGGCGATGGCAGGCTGCAGGCCGCGCGCCAGCGCTGCACGGCATAAATGGTCCCCCTCCAGCCAGACGCGSCCCTGYTTGCGGTACGCGGTGCTGTCYTGCGASAGYTTGCGCAGSTCYTTGATCAGAGGGTTGTCGCGCGAAGTGATGTACGTGGCGGAGCCGGAGGATCCGGAGAAGCCGGAACTCACCGCAAGACCTCAGCCACCGGCGCAAAGGACCTGCGATGCTGGGGACAGGCGCCGTGTTCGCGCAACGCAGCCAGATGTTCGGCCGTGCCGTACCCTTTATGGTCGGCAAACCCGTACTGGGGATACTCAAGATGGAACTCCGCGCACCAACGGTCGCGGTAAACCTTGGCCAGAATCGACGCTGCGGAAATCGAAGGCACCAGCGCGTCACCACCCACAATGGCCTCGGACAGGATCACCAGTGTTGGCAGCCGGTTGCCGTCGACCAGCACCTTGTTGGGCTTGAGGCGCAGGCCTTCCACCGCGCGCCGCATGGCCAGTAAAGTAGCCTGCAGGATGTTGATGCTGTCGATCTCCTCGGCGGTTGCCAGCGCAATCGAGCAGCACAGTGCCTTGGCGCGGATTTCGTCATAGAGTTTTTCGCGGCGCAAGGCCGTGAGCTTCTTGGAGTCGGCCAGCCCCTGAATGGGATTGAGCTCATCAAGAATGACGGCGGCCGCGACCACCGGGCCCATCAATGGTCCCCGGCCAGCTTCGTCCACGCCAGCCACAAGGCCAGGCGTATCCCATGACAAGGGTGTTTGCTCAGCTTTCAAGAATTTGCTGGATCGCATCTGTCGCCAGTTTTGAAGTGTCCCGCTGCAGTTCCGCATGCAGCGCGGTAAATCGTTGTTCTACAGCCGCTATTTTGTCAGGTGCCGAAGACTTTGCGTCAACCCATTTCARCACTTCCGCTGCCAGCGCCTCAGGCGTGGCCGCGTCCTGCAGCAGCTCCGGAACGACAAACTCCCGGCAGAGGATATTGGGCAGGCCCACCCATGGCTGCAATTTCTTGCGCCGCATGATTTGCCATGACAGCCAGTTCATGTTGTAGGCGATCACCATGGGCCGCTTGAAAAGCGCCGCCTCCAGCGTGGCGGTGCCACTCGCTATCAGCGTTACATCACATGCCGCCAGCGCGCTGTGGGACTGGCCCTCGATGATCTGCAGATGGGGTTTCATTCCTTCCACGTCCGCATGGCGCTCAATCACGCCCTTCAGCGCGGGAATGGCCGGCACTATAAATTTGATAGCTGGTTGCGCATGTTGAATAAGGGCTGCAGCCTTAAAGAATCGTTGCGCGAGGTACTGGATTTCGGATTTCCGGCTGCCGGGAAGAATGGCCACCACGGTGTCTTCATCCTGCAAACCCAGCTTGCGCCGGGCCGCTGCGCGGTCAGGCTGCAGGGGAATGACATTGGCCAGCGGGTGACCCACATAGGTCGCGGCAATGCCATGAGCAGCCAGCAGCGCAGGCTCAAAAGGAAAGATGCACAGCACGTGGTCCACACTGCGCCGTATCTTTTCAACACGGTCGGCACGCCAGGCCCAGATGGCGGGGCTGACAAAATGCACGGTCTTGATGCCTTGAACCTTGAGCGCCGCCTCCAGGTCAAGATTGAAGTCGGGTGCATCAATGCCAAGGAAAAGGTCTGGGCGCTGATCMAGCAGGCGTTGCTTCAGTTGTTCGCGTATKCCGACGATCTCGCGGTAATGCCGCAATACCTCAACATACCCGCGTACCGCCAGCTTTTCACTGGGCCACCAGGCGTTAAAACCGCGGCTTGCCATCTGTGAGCCGCCGATACCGTTTGACGTCAGTGCCGGCCAGCGGGCCTTGAAACCATCGAGCAGCAGGCCGGCGAGCAAATCTCCAGAGGTTTCGCCCGCGACCATCGCCACGCAAGGGGAACGGGCTCTCAGGGAGTCCGCAACGGGGAGGCCTGCCTCTCTACGGGCTGGCAGAGGGCTTGGCTCCATCAACGACATAGGTCTTACCGGACAATGCCGCGCTGCGGCGAGGTTTGTTCCAGAAATGAAAGCATCATCTGCACATCAGGCGCGGCATCCGGGTACTTTTCCGTCAGAGCGGCAATGCGCTCGCGCGATACATCCAGGGTCAGGTCGTCACGGTACAGCGCTTTGTGCATGGCCTTGACAGCGGAAATTCGCTCCGGTGAAAAGCCCCGTCGCCGCAGCCCTTCAAAATTCATGGAGCGCGCCTCGGCCGGTTGTCCCTGCGCCATGACAAAAGGCGGTAAATCGGCAAACAGCAGCGAGCACATGGCGGTGAAGCTGTGGGCACCGATTTTCACGAACTGGTGCGCGACGGTGAAGCCGCCCAGAATCACCCAGTCGCCGACATGCACATGGCCACCCAGTTGGGTGTTGTTGGCAAAAATGGTGTTGTTGCCCACCACGCAGTCGTGCGCCAGATGCACATAGGCCATGAGCCAGTTGTCATCCCCCACACGGGTCACGCCAGTGTCGCCCGGCGAGCCGATGTTGAAGGTGCAGAACTCGCGAATGGTGTTGCGGTGGCCGATCACCAGTTCACAAGGTTCACCCGCATACTTTTTATCCTGCGGAATTGCACCCAGTGAATTGAACTGGAAAATCCGGTTGTCACGGCCTATGGTGGTGTGTCCTTCGATCACGCAGTGGGCACCCACGGTGGTGCCGGCACCAATCTTCACGTGCGGACCAATGACCGTATAGGGACCGACGCTCACCGACTCATGGAGCTGGGCTTGCGGATCAATAAGTGCAGTGGAATGTATAGCCGTCATGACGAAATCAACTGTTCAGCGAATAGGTCGGCCAAAAGCCGTATGGGCAAGTCCCCCTTCACACCGGGGCCGCGGGACTGGCTCCGCCAGACCGCAGGCGCAGCAGCCCTCTCGGGGGGCAGCGAATTACGCGAAGCGAAAAGCGTGGGGGCCATTCACGCGATCGTGCGCATGGTGCACATCAATTCGGCTTCGCAGGCAATGGTCTCACCTACCCTGGTGACCCCTTTAAATTTAAAAATGCCGGCCTTCATGCGGTCCAGTGTGACGTCCATGATCAGCTGGTCGCCAGGTTCAACGGGGCGCTTGAAGCGTGCACCGTCGATGCCGGCGAAGTAATAGACCGTCTTGTCGTCGGGCGTGACGCCCAGCGTCGCAAAGGCCAGCAGCGCGGCCGCCTGCGCCATGGCTTCCAGTATCAATACCCCCGGCATCACCGGGTGATGGGGAAAGTGCCCCATAAAAAAGGGCTCGTTGATCGTGACGTTTTTGAGCGCCTTGATGCGTTTGCCTTTTTCGATTTCCAGCACCCGGTCCACCAGCAGGATGGGATAACGATGCGGCAGCTGTTTGAGAATTTGGTGGATATCCATCATGATTTTTCTTGAGTGTGTCCTGAGTGCAGGATGGCTTTTTCGACCTCCCTGAGACGCTCACGAAGCGTATGAAGCTGCTTGAGCGTAGCGGCATTTTTTTCCCAGACAGCATTGTCGTCGATGGGAAAGAGCCCGGTGTAATGCCCGGGCTTCAAAATGGATCGGGTTACCACCGATGCAGCCGAGACATGCACACCATCGGCGAGCGTCAGGTGGCCCAGCACAATGGCGCCGCCCCCCACCGTGCAATGCGCACCAATCGTGGCGCTGCCCGCGACGCCGGCACAGCCGGCCATGGCGGTATGTTTGCCAACCCGGACGTTGTGGCCGATCTGGACCAGGTTATCGAGCTTCACAC
>NZ_JBFUAZ010000083.1:0-10284 GCF_056406035.1 Polaromonas sp. P1_E1_2
GCTCAAGCCCGAAGCAGGCCTGAAGGCCACGCCGCTCGACGTGATCGAGAACCCGAAGAAGCTGAAGTTTGTGGAGCTCGACGCCGCACAGCTGCCACGCTCGCTGGACGACCTGGACGCCTCGGCCGTCAACACCAACTACGCGCTCTCCGCCGGGCTGAACCCCAAGGACGCGATTGCCCAGGAAGCCGCCAAGTCACCGTATGTGAATCTGCTCGCCGTGCGTGAGCAAGACAAGGACAAGCCCTGGGTGGCCAAGCTGGTCAAGGCCTACCACTCGGAAGAAATCCGCAAGTACGTGCAGGCCGAGTTCAAGGGCGCTGTGCTGCCCGGGTTCTGAGCGTAGCCAGGCGGAGCGCAAGGCATGAGCCGGTTGCTGACCCTTCCCAATGCCGGCGCCTTGTCGATTCGCGCCAAGGCGCTKGTGTTCGAAGACCCCGGCTCGCTGGCCCTGCTGGAGCGCGTCGACCAGGTAGCGCCCACCGAAGCCACGGTCCTGATCATTGGTGAAACCGGCACCGGCAAGGAGTTGCTGGCGCGCCGSATCCACCAGGGCAGCGGACGCAGCGGGCCTTTTGTGGCGGTGAACTGCGGCGCTTTCAGCGAGTCGCTGATCGATGCCGAACTGTTTGGCCATGAAACCGGCGCTTTCACCGGCGCTGCGCACGCCCGCGCSGGCTGGTTTGAGGCGGCCGACGGCGGCACGCTGTTCCTTGACGAAATTGGTGACTTGTCGCTGAGCCTGCAAGTCAAACTGCTGCGCGTGCTGCAGGAGCGCCAGGTGGTGCGCATCGGTTCGCGCAAGCCGATTGCGTTGGACGTGCGCCTGATTGCGGCAACCAACGTCGACCTGCGTGATGCGGTGAACGCCAGCCACTTTCGCGCCGACCTTTACTACCGCCTGAGCGTTGCCACGCTGGAGCTTCGCCCGCTGTTTGAGCGGCCCGGCGACATCCTGCCGCTGGCGCGACATTTCCTGGCGAGCTATGCCGCGCGCCTGGGCATCAAGGATGCAAGCCTTTCGCCCGAGGCAGAGCAGGCCCTGCTGGCCCATGACTGGCCCGGCAATATCCGCGAGCTGGAAAACGTCATCCACTACGCGCTCATCGTGGCGCCGGCGGCAACGCTGCATGTGGCGGACCTGCAGGGCATTCACCGCTCTGCACGCATGGCGTCCCGCGCGGCCCCTGCCGCATTGCCGGCACCTGCTTCCGTAGAACAGGTTTCAACCCACGCGGTGCAGGGCGCTGCACCAGTCAGTTTGCGCGAGGTGCTGCTGCAGCGCATGAACGAGGCCGAACCTGAACTGTTTGACACCGTCGAGGCCACGCTGGTGAAGACGGCCTTTGAGTTCTGCCATGGCAACCAGGTGCAGACAGCGCATCTGCTGGGCCTTTCGCGCAACGTGCTGCGAACCTTGCTCAAGCGCCATGGTTTGCTCGACCGACCTGCGCAGGCTGATGACGTGGCAGAAGATCAAACCGCTTCGTTGTCACAGTAACTGCAGGTGGGTGCTGTATTCACAGCAGCCGTTGAACACTTTCCCTCACCCAGTCCTGCCCGGCTGCTTCGATTGCAGCAAGAGATTGAAAAAAAGCCGTACGGTGCCCGGTTTTCACTGGCACAGGTCATGCGTAGAAGCTTGTCAGCAGCGTCATTTCTGCCGCCTGTTTTATCAACGACACAAGGAGCTTCTTCATGACAACATTGCCCGTGGATATTCACCCGGTCGCAGGCCGCATCGGCGCCGAAGTGCGCGGCCTGCGCCTGTCTGCCGACCTGCCAGGCGCCACCATCACCGCGCTGAACCAGGCGCTGCTCAAGCACAAGGTGCTGTTCTTTCGCGGCCAGCAGCATCTGGACGACGCATCGCAGGAGGCCTTTGCCAAGCGCCTGGGCGAGCCGGTGCCGCACCCCACGGTACCGGTGCGCCAGGGCACGGGCTTTATCCTTGAGCTGGATTCGGAACACGGCGGGCGTGCCAACTCCTGGCACACCGACGTGACCTTCGCCGTGGCCCCGCCCAAGATCTCGGTGCTGCGCGGCGTGGTGATCCCGCCCGCCGGCGGCGATACGGTGTGGGCCAACACGGCATTGGCTTACCAGGGCCTGCCGCCCGCGCTGCGCGAGCTGGCTGAAAAGCTCTGGGTGATTCACGGCAACGATTACGACTACGCCGCTTCACGCAGCGAAGACGAAGTGTCGAGCGAAGGCCTGCGGCATTACCGCGAGGTTTTCACCCGCACCTTGCATGAAGCCGAGCACCCGGTGGTGCGCGTGCACCCCGAAACCCGCGAGCGCACGCTGGTGCTCGGGCACTTCGCGAAAAAGCTGGTCGGTTATTCCAGCACCGATTCACAGCACCTGCTGTCGGTGCTGCAAAGCCACGTAACGCGCCTTGAAAACACCGTACGCTGGCGCTGGATCCAGGGTGACGTGGTGATCTGGGACAACCGCGCTACGCAGCACTACGCCATCAATGACTACGGCGACCAGAAGCGCATCGTGCGCCGCGTCACACTGGCCGGCGACGTGCCGATCAGCGTGGACGGCCGCCGCTCACGCGTGCATGGCGGCCAGGCGCAGCCACCGAAGGTCGCCCAACCGGTAGTGCCTGCCGAGGCCGTGGCTGCCTGATGGATTGATCTTTCGTGTGGCATGGCCGTGCTGCCAGTGCGGCCGGCCATTTTTGCCGGCTTCGCGCCGGCTTTTTTGTGCTTTTGAGCAAAAAAATGGCCGTCTTGATGCATTTTGAGCAATCAAAACGGCCGCTAGGCCAATGAAAATGGGCGCCACCAGCTATCAAATAGATAGCATATGGTGGCGATGGGTTGAGGCTCAGGCTCTCTGCAGCAGGTGGTAGCTGTGGTCGTCCGAAGCGGTCGACTTGCGGCCACCGCCCCAGCCGACGGCTTTGCGGTAGCTGCCGAGCAGGGCGCCGTGGCGCAAGGCTTCTTCATTCACCTGCACGGACTCATCGGCGCTGGGAGCGACAAACAGCGCGTCTTCCGGGCAGTACAGCTCGCACATGAAACAGGTCTGGCAGTCACCCTGGCGCGCGATGACCGGTGGGCCGCCGGGCACGGCGTCGAACACGTTGGTGGGGCAGGCCGTCACGCAGATGTTGCAGCCGGTGCATTGCGAAGCGCTGATGAGCTCGATCATGCGACCACTTCCTGGCTGACCCGGATTTCGTCGAGCCCGTTGCTGATGAGGCGGTGCCGCTGCGTGGGGTCGGGTGCGGCGTGCTCCTGGCGCCGGTGCATGCCCCGCGTTTCGTTGCGGGCCAGGGCGCTGCGGTACATCCATCGTGAATGGGCCAGCAGCGCGGCGGCTTCGCGTGTGCGAACCGCCTGTTGCCTGTCGGCCGGTGCGGCCTGGCGCAGGCGCAGCCACAACGCGTCGAGCCGCGACAGAGAATCTTCCAGCACGCCGCCGCTGCGGAACCAGTTGCGCTCATAAGGAAACACTTCGGCCTGCACGGCCCGGATCAGGACTTCGCTGTCGGTGTGTTCGCTGCCCGTGCCCTGCAGGCCCACGCCGCCGGCGCGCAGCACCGCGCGTGCGGCGCTGTGCCCGTTGGAGCGTGCGAAGCCCGCTGCGCCCGCACCGGCCCAGAACCCGGACGACAGGGCCCAGGCCGCGTTGTGGCTGCCGCCGCCGGTAAAGGCGCCGCAGATCAGCTCACGCGTGGCGGCGTCACCCGCGGCATACAGGCCGGGCACTGAAGTCGCGCAGTCGCGGCCCGTAATGCGCAGGCCGCCGGTTCCGCGCACGGTGCCTTCCAGCCGCAAGGTCACGGGAAAGCGCTGGGTGAAAGGGTCTATGCCTGCGCGGTCGAAGGGCAAAAAGAAGTTGGGCTGGGCGGTGCGCATCCAGGCTTTCACCTGGTCGTCGGCTTTATCCAAACGGCCGAACACACGCTGGGTCTGCAATGTTTTGGCAATCAGGCTGCGGCCAAAAGCCGAGCCGGCGCCTTCAATCACGCTGCCGTCTTCGTAGTAGAAGGTGGCCCACTGGTAGAACAGCGACTTGGTGACCGAGGCAAATGCTGCACCCAGGCCGTAGGCGTTGGAAAACTCCATGCCTGAAAAATCAGCGCCCACCTCGGCGGCCATCAGGTGGCCGTCGCCGGTCAGCACGTTGCAGCCCAGCGCGCGGCTTAAGAAAGCGCAGCCGCCGGTGGCGATCACGGCAGCACCAGCGCGCACCACCCAGGGCTCGAGCGTCTGGCGTTGCTGGCCGGTGGCGCCGCACACGGTGCCTTGTTCGTCCACCAGCAGTTCCAGTGCCGGGCTATGGTCGAGGATGCGCACACCTGCCTCCTTGGCGCGCTTGCGTATCAGGCGCATGTACTCGGGGCCTTGCAGCGAGGCACGGCGCTGCTCGCCGTCTTCGCCTATCGGGAAAGGGTAGCCCCATTCGGCCAGCTGCTGCATGTTGGCGTAGGTCTGCTCAAGCACGCGGTCCATCCACGCGTGTTCGGCCAGTTGCCCGCCCTTGTCGTAACGGCTGGCTTTGGCGTCTTCGCGCTGCGTGCCTTGCGGCTCCACGTACCAGACGCCTGTGCCCGAAGGCGCCGTGGCGCCCGAGGTGCCGCAGTAGCCCTTGTCGGCCAGCACCACCTTGGCGCCCTGTGCTGCGGCGCTGATGGCGGCCCAGGTTCCGGCGGGGCCGCCGCCTATGACCAGCACGTCGGCATCGTGCTGCCGGGCGCCTGCCGCGTTCGAGAGGGCGGTGAAGTTGAAGTCGCGGCTTCCCATCACGCCACCTTTTGGGCCTTGACGGCGAACTGGTTGACGGGCCGGTCCAGCCCGAGGTTTTCGCGCAGCGTGCTGCCTTCGTATTCGGTGCGGAAAATGCCGCGGCGCTGCAACTCGGGGATCACCAGGTCCACAAAGTCGTTGAGCGACTCGGGCAGCACTGGCGGCATGACATTGAAGCCGTCGGCGGCGCCGTTTTCAAACCACTCCTGGATCTTGTCCGCGATGGTCTGCGGCGTGCCTACCACCACCCAGTGGCCGCGCGCACCGGCCAGGTATTCATAAAGTTGGCGCACCGTGAGCTTGTCGCGCCGCGCCAGCTCCAGCACCACGTGAGCGCGGCTGTTCTGGCCCTTGGGCGGTTCGGGAATGTAGGGTGGCGGGGCGTCCAGGTCCCACTTCGTGAGGTCTTCGCCGGGCCAGAATTGGGCAATGGTGTTCAGGCCCACCGAAGGGTGAATCAGCTTTTGCAGCTCGGCCCACTTGGCCTCAGCCTCGGCCTGTGTGCGGCCGATGACAGGCGAGATGCCGGGCAGGATCAGCAGCTGTTCAGGCCGGCGGCCGTATTTGGCCAGGCGGCCTTTCACGTCGCGGTAGAAGGCCTGCGCTTCGGCCAGGCTGGTCCAGGCGGTGAAGATCGCTTCGGCGGTGGCCGCCGCCAGTTCGCGCCCGGGCTCGGACGAGCCGGCCTGCACAATGACCGGGTAGCCTTGCGGCGGCCGCTCCAGGTTGAGTGGGCCCTGCACCTTGAAGTATTTGCCGCTGTGGTTGATCTCGTGCAGCTTGGCCGGGTCAAAGTAGCGGCCTGTTTCGGGGTTGCGGATGAAGGCATCGTCTTCGAAGCTGTCCCACAGGCCTTTCACCACGTCGATGAACTCATGGGCCTGCTCATAGCGCACCTCGGGGTCGGGGTGTTTGTCGAGTCCGAAATTTCCGTACACATTGTCGGCGCCGGTGGTCACGACATTCCAGGCCGCGCGACCTTTGCTGATGTGGTCCAGCGAGGCGAACTTGCGTGCCAGCAGGAAGGGGTCTTCGTAAGTGGTGGAAGCCGTCGCCACAAAGCCGATGTGTTTCGTCACGGCCGACAGGGCCGCCCACAAAGTGACCGGTTCGAAATAGGACACGCGGCCCTGCCGGCTGAAGGCCTCGTCGGTGCCGTGGAACGCCACGCCCGGGCTGTCGGCCACAAACACCTGGTCGAACAGGCCGCGCTCGGCCGTCTTGGCCACCTCGATGTAGTGGTCGATGTTGACGCCTGAATCGACCTGCGAGCCAGGATGCCGCCAGGCCGCGATATGGTGGCCTGTGGCCATGATGAATGCGCCCAGGCGAAGTTTGCGTTGAGTCATGAGGGATGTCTTTCTGTGGGTAATGGGGTCAGCTGTGCGAGGAAGCAGGCTTCCACGCCGTGAAGTGGCGCTCCAGCGCCTGCAGTGCAAAGTTCAGCGTGACCCCGATGGCTGTGATGGCGATGATCCCGAAGTACATGTCGGCAATCAGGAAACTGAACTGGGCGTAGATGATCAGGTAGCCCAGCCCGGCTTTGGCACCCACCATCTCGGCGGCAATCAGCACCAGCATGGCCGAAGCCGCAGCCAGGCGTATGCCCACGAAGATGGTCGGCACGGAAGCGGGCAGGATGACCTTCAGGAACAACTGGCGCGGTGTCACTCCCATGGTGCGGGCCGACTTCACGAGCAGCGGATCCACCTGCCGCACGGCCGAGATGGTGTTGAGCAACAGGGGCCAGGCGCACGAATACACCACGATGGAGACCTTGGACACCTCGCCAATACCCAGCAGCAGCAAGAACACTGGCAGCAATGCCAGCGGTGCCGTGTTGCGCAGCAGCTCAATCAGCGGGTTGAGCGTGTTGCCCAGGCGCCGGTACCAGCCGATGGCCAGCCCCAGCGGGATCGCGAACACGATGGCCAGCAGCAGGCCGCCGAGCGAACGGGCCAGGCTGATGGAGGTGTGTTCCCACAGCTGGCCGTTCAGTGCCAATGCCCAGCCGGCGGCAAGCACCTCGCTGAGCGGCGGCAGGAAGGTCGGGTCGGTGAGGCCCAGGCGCGGCGCCAGTTCCCACAGCAGGGCCAGCGCCACGATCAGGCCGGAGCGCCAGGTGGCATTGGCAACTTGCGCCTGCAGGCGCTTCCAGAGCGGCGGCGTGTGAAGGGCTAGCGGTGCGGCGCCCGCGTTCAGGGCAATGTCAGACATGGGCAATTTCCTTGAGGATGGGTTGTGAGGAAATACGGGCGCGGCGTTCGCGGCGGGCAGATGCCACCTCGTCATGCAGCTGCGACCAGATCTCGTGGCGCAGCTCGCCGAACAGCGGCAGCGAGCGCACGTCGTCGGTGCCGCTGCGCAAGGATTCGGGGATGTCCACGATCTGCTTGATGCGGCCCGGCCGGGTCGTCATGATGGCCACGCGCTGGCCCAGCACCACGGCTTCGTCGATGCCGTGCGTGATGAACACAATCGTCTTGCCGGTGCGTTGCCAGATTTCGATCAGCTCTTCCTGCAGCGTTTCGCGTGTCTGCGCATCGAGCGCGGCAAAGGGCTCGTCCATCAGCAGCACCTGCGGCTCGTAAGCCAGGCTGCGCGCAATGGCCACGCGCTGCTTCATGCCGCCGGAAAGTTCATGCGGAAAGCGGTTGGMAAARTCGGTCAGGCCCACCAGCTCCAGGTAGTGCGCGGCCTTCTCGCGCCGGGCGCGCTTGCTCACGCCCGCCACCTCCAGGCCAAAGGCCACGTTGTCGAGCGCGCTGAGCCAGGGGAAGAGGGCGTATTGCTGGAACACCACGCCGCGGTCGCGCGCCGGCCCAGAGACAGGCAGGCCGTCAATCAGCACGCGGCCGCTGGTGGGCAGCGCCAGACCGGCCAGCAAATCGAGCAGGGTGGACTTGCCGCAGCCGCTGGGCCCGACCAGCACCAGGAACTCGCCGGGGCGCACGTCAAGCGTCACGTCATGGACAGCGATAAAACGTTTGGCGGCGCCGCCGTCGTCCGCGCGAACGGTGAACTCCTTGCTGACGTTTTCAAAGCGGATTTTTGCGGCGCTCATTTGGCCACCGCCAGCTTGTCGCCGCTGTTGGCGTAGGGATTGAAGGCGTTGGTGTACAGGTCAGTGGGCTTTACCTGGCCGGGTTTGAGCAAACCGTCCTTGACCAGCCAGTCAATCCAGATCTGCAGCTCCTTGTCCTTGATCACGCCTCCGGTTCCCGCCACGCCGGTACTTTTCCAGTACTGGATGGTGTCTGTGCTTTCGGCGCGCTTGCGGCCGTCAATGATCTTGACGAAGCGCGCCCGCACCTCGGCTGGCGGTGTGTTGCGCGCCCATTCGATGGAACGCGCCAGCGCCGACACCAGGTGGCGGCTGGTGTTGGGGTTTTGCTCGATGAACTTGTTGTGCAGAACGATGGAACCGGCCGTGAAGTTGCCATACAGGTCGCGGTCTGTGAACAGCGGGCGTATGCCGCCGCGCTCCCGCGCCTTGTCGCGCAGCACACCGCCCAGGGTGGTGACTTCGACCTGGCCCTGGCGCAGTACCTGTTCACCGGTGACCGGCGGCGTTACGACCAGCGTCACCTGCTTGGCTTCCGCTTCGCTGAGCCTGGCGCGTTCCAGGTATTCGCGGACCATGAACTCGTGGTGTGCGCCCAGCGTGTTCACCGCAACTTTTTTGCCGATCAGGTCGCGTGCGGATTTGATCGGGCTGTCTTCCTTGACGTAGTAGCCGCTCCAGGTGTTTTCGTCCACCCCGTAGTAGCCCAGCACCGCCTTGATCGGCGCTTTCTTGGCCAGCAACTTCACGACCGCGCCGTTGAAGGCGCCGCCCAGGTCGACATCGCCAGTGACCACGCTCTGGATGTCCTGCGGGCCGCTGATGGTGTTGCCTACCCATTTGGCCTTGAGCGGCGCAAGGTAGCCCAGGTCTTCAGCCAGCTCAATCCAGGTGACCTGGCCGGCCCAGCCCTGGTAGCGGATTTCGGTTCTTTCAGGTGGGGGCGCGGCATGGCCTTGAGCGGACAGGAGGCCAAACGACAAAGCTGTGAGACCGAGGAAGCGAGTGATGTTCATGGCGTGAGGAGTGAGTGGTTGACGGGTTCAACATCGCAGCATCCATGCCAGTGATTTCGGGCTGATTCAGGGGGGATTTCTGGGTTTTCAGGTCGTCCGGGTGGCTTTGTTGCTGCATCCCGGGCAGCCGGCTGTTGAGGTGCTGTCTGGTTTTGCGCAGAGGCGGCCTGGCGTGTTGACGGGAAGCGGGCAGCGTTGTGGAACCTTGGGGTATTTCTGTCCTGAAGTCCTACAGCGCGCGGCGGTGAATTGATTTAAAACCGGAAATGCCTTTTGCGCATTCGCGCATTCGCTGATCAAACCCTTTCATTCCCACCCTCCTGGAGAACCCCATGGCTCAATACAACATCGCTGTCATCGTCGGCAGCATCCGCAAGGATTCGTTCAACAAAAAACTCGCCAGTGCGCTTGAGAAGCTGTTCCCCGCGGACTTCAGCTTCACGCATGTGCGCATTGACGACCTGCCGCCCTACAACCAGGATGACGACGGGAATCCGTCGGCAGAGGTGAAGCGGCTCAAGGGCGAGATCAAGGCGGCGCAGGGCCTGCTGTTTGTCACGCCTGAATACAACCGCTCAATTCCCGGTGTGCTGAAAAACGCCATTGACCATGCCTCACGGCCTTATGGCCAAAGTGCCTGGGACGGCAAGCCTGCCGGCGTGATTGGGGCATCGGTTGGCGCGATTGGTACCGCGCTTGCCCAGCAGCACCTGCGCAATATCCTGGCCTATCTGAATGTGCCTACGCTGGGGCAGCCTGAGGCTTTTGTCTACAACAAGGACGGTTTGTACGACGCTGATGGCGGCATCAGTGAAGGCAGCCGCAAGTTTTTGCAGGGGTGGGTGGATGCTTATGTGGGGTGGGTTAAGAAGCACGCCTGAGCGTCATGCTTTTTGCTCAGGGCGGCTGGCCGGGGGTTGCCCGGCGGCAACTCACTTTCTTTTGCTTCGCCAAAAGAAAGTAAGCAAAGGTCACGTAGTGGGGATTCGCTCACTTCGCGAAGCGAAGTTACGCGAATACCAAAAGGCGACCCTGCTGTCTGCGTCCCTTCGCTGCGCTGCGGGCAGCCTGCGGTGCTCGGTCCAGCCGGGGTCTCGCTCGAACTCGCCTTCGGCTCAGACAATCGCGATCCCTGATCCGCCTGGCCCTGCGCTCCTCGGCGCATCCACAAGGGTTTGGGGAAGGAATACCTAAAACCGAAACCCGAATAGCGGACGCAGGCTTCTGCTTAAAACGGCGCGTCGCCTTCGATGGTGGTGCGGTAGAGCTTGCGGCGCAGGTGGTCGGGGGTGCCTGCGGCCAGGTGGGTGACTGAGCGGTTGTCCCAGAACACCATGTCGTGCGGCTGCCATTGGTGGCGGTAGATGAGTTCGGGGCGTGAGGTGTGTTCGAACAGTTCGCTGAGCAGGGCGGTGCTTTCGTCCTCTGGTATGCCCAG
>NZ_JBFUAZ010000084.1:0-10183 GCF_056406035.1 Polaromonas sp. P1_E1_2
CGCACGTGTGGTGCGGGCGGTGGAGTCAGGAAGGAAGGGCGCATTCGGGTTGGTTGATTTCGTGTAATATCGTGCATTATTATGAAATTTCGTGCAGTTGTCCAGCTTCACGCCAGATAGAAACCGGAGCCGAAACCCCATGCTGACCAGCCAACGCAAACACCTGCTGCTGACGCGCCTTGACCGTGACGGGCAACTGGTTGCCAAGGCCCTCAGCCAGGAGCTGGGTATTTCGGAAGACACCATCCGGCGCGACCTTCGCGAGCTGGCCCAGGCGGGCAAGCTCCAGCGTGTCCATGGCGGGGCCTTGCCTGCTTCACCGGCCGTCGGCAATGTGGCGGTGCGTGAGCAAATTGCGCCGCTGGACAAGCAGGCCATCGGCCGGGCGGCGGCGGCCATGGTCCAGCCAGGGCAGGTGGTGATCATCGACGGCGGCACCACCGCGCTGCAGATGGCGCGGCACCTGAGTGAAGACCTTCATGCGACGGTGTTTACCCACAGCCCGGCGGTTGCCATGGAACTGGCTCGCTGTCCCCACCTCGTGATTCAGCTGCTTGGCGGGCGGCTCTTTCGGCACTCCATGGTGGCCATGGGGGCCGAGTTGATGGAGCAGCTATCCCGCCTGCGGGCCGATGTGTTTTTCATGGGGGCGACCGGCGTGCATGCGTCGGCGGGCGTGACCACGGGAGATTCCGAAGAAGCCGCCGTCAAGCGGGCGCTGCACCGCTGCGCCTCGGAAACGGTGCTGCTGGCATCGGGCGAAAAACTTGGCGCGGCTTCGGCCTGCCGCATCATGGCGTTGGCCGATGTGTCGGCGGTGGTGGTTCACCGCGACGCGCAGGCAGCGTGGATCAGCAGCGCCAGACGTGCCGGCGTGCGTGTGGTGAGGGCGGGCTGATCAAGCCTGGGGTATCAGGGCGCTGTCGGGGCGGCCAGGCTGTTCAGCGCAGGCCTGACTTGTACCGGGCAATGGCCTTGGCCCGGAGGTCTTCGCTGATTTCTGTTTCACTTGCGGCAGGAGCGGCCGCGACGGCGCGCGACGGTGCGGGCGATGCAGCGGACGCTGACAGCAATGGTTCGCTGCCGCTGCGGGGTCCGAAAATCTTGGTCTGCGCATAGGCCGCATAGCTGCGCAGGCGCTCGTCCTTGCTGTTGAGCGCTTCCTGAATTACTTCAGTGGCGTACGGCAGGTCATGCAGGAATTGATGGACATTCAACGAACGGCCGAACTCCCGCTTCATGGGAATGACCATCCGCACCGCGTAGGCCATGAGATCGGAGTCGTCAGGCGGYGTCATGGTTAACAGCATGGTTTACGTGTCTTGATGGGGGGAACTCAAGCACCTGAAATCATCTCGCCGTGCTGGGCAAGGTCAAGGCCCAGTTCTTCCTCTGCCGTGGTTACGCGAAGGCCTGCAAGGGGCTTGACCACCAGCAAAATCAGCCAGGTCGCGACGCCTGCGTAAGCTGCAACGGCGCAGGCTCCCACGAGGTTGGTAAACACGGTGGCGGTCACGGGTGCAATTTCCTTGAGCGCAAAGACCGGGGTCAGGACCGTGCCGATGATGCCGCCCACGCCATGCAGGGCAAATACGTCAAGCGAGTCGTCAATTCCTGTGGCACGCTTGAAGCGGGTCACGGCCAGGAAGCAGCCGACGCCGCCCGCAAAGCCCAACACCGATGCGCCCATGACGCCGACAAAACCGGACGCCGGCGTGATGGCGACGAGGCCGGCAATGGCGCCAGTTGCCATGCCCAGCACGCTGAACTTGCCGCGCTGGACATATTCGCAAATGCCCCACATGAACGCGCCAACGCAGGCCGCCACCTGGGTGGCCAGCAGGGCGCCCACGGCGCGCGAACTGGCTTCAAAGGCCGAACCGGCATTGAAGCCGAACCAGCCCGCCCACAAGAGCCCGGCGCCGATGATGGATATCAAGAGGTTGTGCGGCACCATGGGTTCGGTTCCGAAACCCTTGCGCGGACCCACAACCTTGGCCGCCACCAGGCCGCTGACGCCGGCCGCGATGTGCACCACTGTGCCGCCCGCAAAGTCCATGTGGCCCATGCTGGCGAGCCAGCCGGTGGGTTGCCAGATCCAGTGCGCCACAGGGGCGTATACCAGGATGGTCCAGAAGGCCGCGAAGAAAATGGTGGCGCTCAGGCGCATTCGCTCCACAGTGGCGCCGATGATCAGCGCGAAGGTAATGATGGCGAATGCCAGCTGGAACAGGAAGAAAGCGGATTCCGGCACGGAAGGCGCTGAAACGTGCGCGCCGACTTTTGCGCCCAGCAGGCCTTCGCTCAGTGCCCGGCTCATGTCGCCGATCCAGGGGTTGCCGGGCGTGAAGGCCAGCGAGTAGGCAATGCCCGCCCATACCAGCGTAACAACTGTGGTGGCCGCAAAGGTGTGCGCCACGATGGAGAGCGCATTTTTGGCCCGCATCATGCCGCTGTAAAACAGCATGATGCCGGGAATGGTCATCAACAGCACCAGGACGGTCGAGATGAGCATCCAGGCGGTGTCTGCRCCATTGAATTTCGCAACGGCAGGCGCCGCGGCGGCGGCGGCGGTCTGGGCATGAAGAGGGGCAGACGCCAGAAGCGCCAGCACAGGGGCCAGCACATTGATGGCAGACGGCCTGCGGATAACCAGGACTTGGCTCATACATTCCCCTCTCGTTGTTTTAGCTGCTATCAGCTGCTATGCGGTACGAGGGATGTTACATCCGGCTACATGTATTGGGTAAGTAAAAAATACCTGTTTTTGGGCATTATTCCTTGTTCTGTAGCATTTCGGCTTGTTTTGGGGCGCGTTTGCCGCCGGCCACCTGCAATGCCTCATTCTGCTGCGCACCGTCAGCAAGGCTCCTGTCCATCTGAAACAGCTGTGCCAGTGCCTGCCGGTATTGCGGCTGGCCGACCAGGTTGGTGTCGTGGTGCGAGCCACCCGGCACCAGCAGGAAGAGCTTGGGCTGCGCTGCGGCGTCATAAAGTTTGCGCCCCAGGTCCGGCAGGATGAGGCGGTCTTCGCCGCCATGCACCACCAGCAGGGGGGAGCCGATCTTGCCGACTTTTCGGACGGCCTCGAAACGTTGGGTGATGAGCAGCGACACCGGCATCCAGCCCCACTGGGACGTACTCACCACATCGGCGATGGAGGTGAATGTGCTTTCGACAATCGTGCCGCTTTCATCGGCCACTTCAGTGGCCAGGTTGATGGCAATTGGCCCGCCCAGCGAGTGTCCGAAGATGTAACGGGGGCGGCCGGGGTACTTTTTGGCCAGCCAGTCCCACGCGGCGCGGGCGTCTTCGTAGGCCGATGTTTCCGACGGCAGTTCGTAGGTGCTTTTGCCAAAACCGCGATAGTCGATCCCCAGGACCGAGAAGCCGAGCTCCTGCATGCGGCGCATGCGCGGCGCGGAGCCGGTAACGTTGTAACGCGCGCCATGCAGGTACAGCAGCACGGGGGTTTTGCTTGCGGCATCGGGCTCGTCTGCCGGCAGCCACAGGCCGTGCAGGCGGACGGGGTGGTCGCCGTCACTGCCGTTGCCGCCAGCGGCGTTGAAGTCAATCCAGACGTCTTCCATGCCAACAGCGGCGGCAGCGCCCCCGCTCCAGGTGCGGTCGCTGGGCTGGAAGATCCAGGCCCGCTGCTTTTCGTCAAGGGTGGCGCAGCCCGCCAGCAACGCCAGCGTCATCAGGAAAGAAGTAAAGAGGTGCCAGCGTTTCATGCAAGTGAATGATTCGCCGGGCGCCGGAAAGTTCAGCGTCCGCGCATGAAGAGCGTGTCAAGCTCCCGGATGCTGACCTGCCGCCAGGTGGGCCGCCCGTGGTTGCACTGGTCGGAGCGCTCAGTGGCTTCCATCTGGCGCAGCAGGGCGTTCATTTCGTCAAGCGTGAGCTTGCGGTTGGCGCGCACGGCGCCGTGGCAGGCCATGGTCGACAGCAACTCGTTCTGGGCCCGCTGTATGACGGTGCTGGCGTCGTGCTGGGCCAGTTCGGCCAGCACGCTGCGGGCCAGCTCCACCGCATCGCCCTGCGCCAGGCTGGTGGGCACGGCGCGCACCGCCAGGGTTTTGGGCGAAAAAGGCGTGATTTCCAGGCCCAGCGTTGCCAATGCCTGGGCGTTGGCCTCAGCCGTGGCCACTTCCTGGGGGCTGGCGGCAAAGGTGGCCGGAATCAGCAGCGGCTGGCTGATGATGCTGGCACCATCGGCGCCATCGGCACCGTCCATCTGGGTTTTCAGGCGTTCATAGACGATGCGCTCATGGGCAGCGTGCATGTCCACAATGACAAGGCCCTGGGTGTTTTCGGCCAGCACGTAGATGCCCTGCAGCTGGGCGATGGCGCGGCCCAGCGGCCAGTCGCCGGAGGGCAGGGCGCTTGCGCCTTCAGGCACGCCAGGGTTTGCCATGCCATTTCCGGCTGGGGGAATGGTGACGTACAGGGCATCCTCGCCAGATTCCCGCGGGCTGGGCGCGACGGCTTGCGATGACGGCCACATGGCGTCAAAGTCGGAGGCCCTGTGGCCGCCGTTTGCTACAAAATTGATAGCTGGTTGCGCCCATCCCTGTTGCGCAAAAGCCTTGTTTTGTTCAAGAAATCCGGTGGGCGTGACAGCAGCGTCTTCCGTGCCGGCCTGGACAGCTGCCATGGAGCGCGGAACGGCCAGCGCGTTTTCGGTGGCGTGGCGCACGGCCTGGTGCACCTCGCGGCTGTCGCGAAAACGCACTTCGATCTTGGTCGGGTGCACGTTCACGTCCACGCGGGACGGGTCGATCTCGACATACAGCGCATAGACCGGCTGGCGGTGGCCGTGCAGCACGTCCTCATACGCGCTGCGCGCGGCGTGGGTCAGCACCTTGTCGCGTACGTAACGGCCATTGACATAGGCGAACTGCTGGTCGGCACGCGAGCGGGCGGCATCCGGAATGCCGGCGACGCCCCAGACGCGCACGGCCGGCAGGCCGTCGGCGCGGCGGGCCGAGCTTTCGTAACTGACGGCGACGGACTGTTCGACAAATTCGCTGCCCAGCACGTCGGCCAGGCGCTGCTGGTGGGCGTTGTCGCCTGTCGCCGCACGCCATTGCTCGACCAGCTTGCCTTCGTGCCAGATGGCAAAACCCACATCGGGCCGCACAAGGGCATGGCGGCGTACGGCTTCAATGCAGTGGGCCAGTTCGGTGGCATCGGTTTTCAGGAATTTGCGGCGCGCGGGCGTGGCGTAAAACAGCTCCCGCACTTCCACGCTGGTGCCGCGGCTGCGCGCGGCGGGCTTCAGTTCGCCGGTGCGGCCGTCAAGCTGCCATGCGTGTTCATCCGCGGCGATCCTGGACAACAGGCTCATGTCGGCGATCGAATTGATCGCCGCCAGCGCCTCGCCCCGAAAACCCATGGTGCCGACGGCTTCGAGATCCTGCAACGACGCAATCTTGCTGGTGGCATGGCGCCTCAGGGCGACGGGAAGTTCTTCGCGCGGGATGCCGAAGCCGTCGTCTTCGACCACGATGAGCCGCACGCCACCGGCCAGCAGCCGCACAGTTACCTGCGTGGCGCCGGCATCCAGCGCGTTGTCCACCAGTTCGCGCACGACGGACGCTGGGCGCTCCACCACTTCGCCGGCCGCAATCTGGCTGATCAGTTCATCGGGAAGKTCGCGGATCGGGCGGCGGGCGGGCAGGGTCATTGCGCAGATTTTACGGGTTTGGCTGTTGAGGGACATGCCGTAAACCCCCTGCGTCCTGAGGCTTTCCCGCACTGGTTCAATCAGCAACTTGTAATAGTCTGTTGGCGATTTGCAAGGTTTGGGGCATGCCATGAAGCTCATTGGCCATCCCTGCAGGCCTGCTGGTTTCATACCTGTCAAAATTGCCGGCATGGAACTAGTCACCTTTCTCATCGATTTCATTCTTCATGTCGACAAGCACCTGGAGGCCTTTGTCGCCAGCTACGGCGCATGGGTGTATGCGCTGCTGTTTCTGATCATCTTTGTGGAAACCGGCGTGGTGGTCATGCCCTTTCTGCCGGGTGACTCGCTGCTGTTTGTGGTGGGCGCCATGTGCGGTGTCGGGCTGATGAATTACCCGCTGTCCGTTGGCCTGCTGTTTGCCGCTGCTGTGCTGGGCAACCAGTCCAACTACACCATTGGCCGCTATTTCGGGCCCAAGGTGTTCCAGTGGGAAGACTCGAAGTTCTTCAACAAAAAGGCCTTCAACCAGGCGCATGAGTTTTACGAGCGTTATGGCGGCATCACCATCGTGGCGGCGCGTTTCATGCCTTTCCTGCGGACTTTTGCGCCTTTTGTGGCGGGTGTGTCCCAAATGACGCGCAGCAAGTTCACCCTCTATGACATTGGCGGCGGCGCGCTCTGGGTCGGCGGTATCGTCACCATTGGTTATTTTTTCGGCAATATCCCATTTGTTAAAACCCATCTCGACAAGATCATCTGGGCCATGATTTTGATTCCCGGCCTGATTGTTATTTTCGGCGCCTGGAAGGCCAGGCGCAAAGCAGGTAACGCCGGCGCCTGAAGGTGCGCTGATACGCATCCGCCCAAAAGGCCTGTTGTTGAACGGGCTTGATGCAACGCCGCCACGCGCAACTGCGCACGTGATAAAAAATGACAGTGCCGCCTTTCCGGCTGGCAGGAAACCTGAATGAACATCACCCCCCTGGACCTTGCCGCAGTGCACACGCTGCCGGAATTACTGGCCTTTCGCGTGGCACACAGCCCCGAGGCTGAGGCTTACCGTGAATTTGATGCCGTCACCGGGCAATGGTGCAGCACCTGCTGGGCTGAGGCCAGCGAGCGGGTCGCGCGGTGGCGACGCGCGCTGGCGGCCACGCAACTGCCGGCCCATGCAAGTGTCGCGATCCTCTTGCCTAACGGCCTTAATGCGGTGAGCATTGACCAGGCAGCCCTGTCGTTGGCGCTGGTGCCTGTGCCGCTGCACGCCATTGACAATGCCGGCAGCACTGCCTACATCCTGGCCGACTGCGAAGCTTCCCTGCTGATGGTGTCATCGCTTTCGCAGTGGCAGGCCATTGAGGCTGTCGGAACGCCCTTGCCGGCGTTGCGCTGCGTGGTGGTCGCCGCGCCTGAAGCGGCATTGAGCGGGGCGGGTGGACCGGTGGCTGTTGTGCCGCTGGCCGACTGGCTGGCGGCGGGGGAAGGGTACGCCGGCTTGCTGCCCGCACCGCAGGAGGACGACCTCGCGGCCATCGTCTACACCTCCGGCACCACGGGAAAACCCAAGGGCGTAATGCTGACGCACCGCAACATCGTGTCCAACGTGCGAGCCATCCTGTCGCTGGTGGTGCCTATGGTGGACGATGTGTTCCTGTCGTTCCTGCCGCTGTCGCACACGTTTGAACGGACTGCCGGTTATTACCTGCCCATTGCCGCCGGAAGCTGTGTGGCTTATGCGCGTTCCGTGCCCTTGCTGGCCGAGGACCTGAAAACCGTGCGTCCCACTGTACTGATTTCGGTGCCGCGTATTTACGAGCGCGTATTTGCCAAACTGCAGGAGACACTGACGCAGTCGCCGCTTAAAACACGCCTGTTTCTGGCGGCGCAGTTTGTCGGCTGGCGGCGGTTTTGCCGCGCACAGGGATTGCTTTTGGCGGAAAGCGAAAAAAGTCCGTGGGCATGGCTGGATCCCCTGGTGTGGCCCCTGCTGGAGCGGCTGGTGGCCGGAACCCTGCGGGCGCAGTTTGGCGGGCGCGTGCGGGTGGCGGTGAGCGGTGGTGCGCCCTTGTCGCACGCGGTGGCACGCTGTTTCCTCGGGCTGGGCCTGCCGCTGCTGCAGGGCTACGGCATGACGGAGACATCGCCCGTGGTGTCGGGCAATGGTGTCGACGACAACGACCCGGCCACGGTGGGCAGGGCCTTGCCGGGTGTCGAGGTGCGCATCAGCGCCAACCAGGAGCTGCAGGTGCGCGGCCCGCTGGTGATGAAGGGCTACTGGAAACGCCCCGAAGACACGGCCCGCGTGCTGACGGAAGACGGCTGGCTGTGCACAGGAGACCAGGCCGTGATCGATGGCGGGCGTATCCGCATCATGGGGCGCCTGAAGGAAATCATCGTGACGTCGACCGGCGAGAAAGTACCGCCTGGCGACCTCGAGGTGGCGATTGCCGCCGACTCCCTGTTCGACCAGGTCTTTGTGGTCGGTGAAAACCGCCCCTTCATCGCCTGTGTGGCAGTGGTCAACCCGGCCGAATGGCGGCGTGTGGCTGCGGCGCTGGCGCTGGACCCCGAGGACCCGGCAAGCCTGCACCTGCCGGTTGTCCACAAGCTTGCGCTGGAGCGAATGGCAACCCAGACGAAGGACTTCGCACGCTACGCGACACCGCGTGCCGTGTACCTTACGCGGGAACCGTGGACGCCCGAAAACGCCCTGATGACCCCGACGCTCAAGCTCAAGCGCAATAACCTGATGGCTCGTTATGCGCGCGAAATCGAGGCGATGTACCGTCCCGAAGCGCGGATCAGCGGCCACCCTTGAGAAACAGGTCGCGGTCAGGTGCGAAATTGGCATGCAGGGGCAGCATGGCACCGCCCAGCGCGCGAGCGTCGGAGCCAATGCTGCCGGCGATCACCTGGGCGGGCCAGAGGCCTTCCCAGTTGTAGCGGCCGAGTGCTGCGCCCGTGGCTTCAATCAGGCGCTGCAGCAGCGGGCGGCAAAAGGAGCCATCCATCACCACGGCATCAATATCCAGCAGGGCCGTTGCGCTGACCACGCTGTGGGCCAGTGCATTGGCGGCGCTGGCCACCCAGGCCTGGGTGTCGGACTCGAACGGCGGCTGCAGGGCGCGTTCGTCATAGGCTGCAGTCGGATCAAGCCCGCGCGCCTTGAAACACTGCTCCAGTTCCCAGAGCGAAGCCTGGCTGACCAGCTGTGGCGGCGCGCCGGGTGGCCGGGCCGCCTGCAATGGCAGCGACGCCACGGCGCCGGCGTTGTTGTGGATGCCGGCGTGGAGTTGTGAATTGATGACCAGGCCGCCCCCCACAAAGGTGTCGACAAACAGGTAGAGAAAGCTCTTGAGGTCGCGCCCACGGCCCGACACCAGCTCGGCCACACAGGCCGCCGAGGTATCTTTGGCAAAACTCACAGGCAGCTCGGTCATGGCTTGCACTTCGGCGCTGAGGTCGATGTGGTTCCATCGGTCCGACTGCTGCGCTGACAGCCCCAGCATCCGGTGCCAGCCACCGAGCTGGAAGGGAGCGGCCACCCCCACACCGACCAGTCGCGGAGCCAGTGCACCGAGTTGCTCGCGCAGGATGCGCAGGTTCTGGCCGATCACGGGGAGCAGTGTGTCGGCATCTGGGAAGGCATAGGCCAGCGACAGGCGTTGGCGGACCTGACCGGTGAAGTCGACCAGCAGCCAGTCGGTGCTGCGCCGGCCAATCTTGATCCCCACAGAGAAGGCTCCGTCGGGGTTCAGCGCCAACGGCACCGAGGGCTGGCCAATGCGCCCGCGCACGCGATCATGCCGGATCAGCAGGTCGTCTTCTTCCAGCCGGGCAGTGATCAGCCCGATGGTCTGTGCGGTCAGGTTGGTCAGGCGGGCCAGTTCGGCTTTCGGTACGCTGCCGTGCAGGCGGATGGCCTGCAGCACCACGCGTTCGTTGAACTGGCGCATACCCACGTGGTTGGAGCCGCGCTGGCGCAGCCACACAGGTGTGGCTGCTTCGGATTCCGCAGGGGTAGCGGGAGTGGCGGCGGTGACAGGAGATTCGGTCATGGACGCAGATTTTCGCCGATGACCCCTTTGCGCAGGATGAAGTTGCCAAAAGGCTGCAATTCACCCGTCACCACAATGGCATAGGCCTGGCGTACCCGTTCATAAAACGCGTAGCGCTCAACGGCCTCGGCCTGCTGGTGCGGCAGCCAGCCCGGGGCCAGCAGCGCCAGTACCTCGCGCTGTAGCTCTGAACGGTAGGGTGCCTCGGTACCGCTGACCTGCATGTAAGCCACCGGATGATCCACATCTTCAGCCAGAGGCAGCAGCGACGCCACGGCCCGCACTGTCCGCGCCATGCCATGGCCAGGCAGGCGCAGCACGGGCTTGCCCGCACCCACACTCATGGCCGTGAAGTTGGCGTCGGCCAGCAGCAGCGCATCGTCATGGCCCATCTCGGCCAGCAGCTTGAGCAAGTCGGGCGTGAGTAGAGGGT
>NZ_JBFUAZ010000085.1:0-10135 GCF_056406035.1 Polaromonas sp. P1_E1_2
CGGCGAATTCAAGCATCGCCGGCGTCAGCGAGGGCTGTACGCCGATCCAGAATGTGTTGTTCATCACGTTGTCGGTGTTGGTCAGATCACCGCTGATGCGGTAGTTGCAGTCGCTCATGTAGGGCTGGCGCGTCAGGTTGCCGGCGAACAGCAGCCGCGTGCCGACCTTGTTCTGGTCGAGGTAGGTCAGCAGATCGAGCCGGGTGACCGGGCAATTTTCTTTCAGCGTGATCGGGAAGCCAAACCATGACGGATCAGAGTGCTCAGTCGGCTCGGGCAGGTTGACGAATTCCTCGCAGGCCTTCAGGCGCTCCTTGAGAAACGCGAAGTTGTCCTTGCGCGCCTGGATGAACTGCGGAGCCTTGTCGAGTTGCGCCAAACCGCAGGCCGCCTGCATATCGGTGATCTTGAGGTTGTAGCCGAGGTGGCTGTAGGTGTATTTATGGTCGTAACCTTCGGGCAGTTCACCGAGCTTCCAGCAGAAACGTTTACCGCAGGTGTTGTCCTTGCCGGGCGGGCAATAGCAGTCGCGGCCCCAATCGCGGAAGCTTTCGGCGATGACTTTGAGTTCGTCATTGTTGGTGAAGACCGCGCCGCCTTCGCCCATTGTGATGTGGTGGGCCGGATAAAAGCTCAACGTGGCAATGTCGCCGAAGGTGCCTACCATCTGGCCCCGGTAGGTGGTACCGAGTGCATCGCAGCAGTCTTCTACCAGCCAGAGCTTGTACTTCTTGCATAGTGCGGTCACAGCGTCGAGGTTGAAGGCGTTACCAAGCGAATGCGCCAGCATGATGGCCTTGGTCTTGGGACCGATAGCGGCCTCTATCTTGCTCGCATCAATGTTGTGTGTGAGGCGGTCAACATCAACAAACACAGGCACCGCGCCGAACTGGATGATGGGGTTGACGGTAGTCGGAAAACCCGCGGCCACGCCAATGACTTCATCGCCACGCTTGATCGCACGCTCGCCGAGCTTCGGCGAGGTCAAGGTGCTGAATGCCACGAGGTTCGCCGACGAGCCCGAGTTGACTGTGATGAGGTGCTTGACGCCAATGAATGCAGCGAGTTTTTTCTCAAATGCGGCGTTGAAGCGCCCGGTCGTGAGCCAGCCGTCGAGAGACGCCTCAACCATGTTCTTGAGTTCAGCGGCATCGAGTAATTTGCCGGACGGCGGCACCACGCTCACACCGGGCAGAAAAGACTCGGGGGCCAGTGCGACTGCAGCGTACTGTTCTACCAGCGCGGAGATTTGCTCGCGAAGGGCTTGGGTTTTGGCGTTTTGCATAACTTGAAATCTGCCGGTTCTGATGTTGTATTAAGGCGGAGCTGATCAACGATCGCAGGTCAGTGGAACCGACTTCAGCGAGCACCTTCTTTGACTTGCGCGAGGTAATCTACAACCGCTGGCAGCGTGTCGCGGAAATTCAGGCCGTCCAGCGCCGGCGTACGCTCGAACAAAAATTCATAGTTGTCGTTGACTGGTCCGGGCAAGGCGCCGATTTTCAGCAGATCGAGACGATCTTGCGCCTCAAAAATGTAGGTGGCCAGGTTTTTCAGCATGACCGGCATGCCATGGCTTAGCTCGACCGAGCCGCTGGCGTGCGAATCTGCGAGCCGGAAGATTGCCGCAACTTCGTCATCAATATGATGGTACTCCCGTAACTGCATGCCGGGCGTCATCCTGAATTCGGCGTTTTTGTCGATGGCTTGCAGGATTTGACCGAGAAACATGAAGGGGTCCGGCGCCCGCCCCCCAAACAAGGTATGCAGGCGTATGTGCAAGCCGAGCCGGCTCGTCGCGCAAAATTCCTCGACAAAACGACCTAGTTTCGTTTTACTCCAATAGTAGGGATTAAGCCCTTTGTCGTCGACCACTTTTTCCATGACCGTACCGAAGGTAATGACTCGCGCCCCGGTTCGTGTTGCACCCTGAACCACATTTTTCGCCAGTGAAAAATTGATGCGTTCGTGCTCGTCATGTGGGCGACCAGGATCAATGATGCCTGTGGCAACGTAGACCACGCTGTCTTCGGCGGCGTGCCGGCTTTCGAAAAAGCGCGCGGCCTCATCAGCGCCGTCGTCGCGCCACCACTCCGAGTAAATGGAATGATCGGGCGCTTCGACGCGGGCCGGGTCTTGCGAGGCGTGTATAGCGTGGCCAAGACGACCCCGGGCTCCCAGGATAAAAATCATCGGATTTGCGCTTCCTGACATCGCATGTTGGTTTTGAGATTTCGCATCGTTCGATCAGTGCCGGATCATTGTTTGATAATGGTCGATTTGCGCCAGAGTGGTTTCGCGGATGTCCGCGCCTTCACCGCGCCGCCGGGCCCAGACGACAATCATGTTCAGGGCCGTCTCGAGATTGAGTAATGGACGCCAGCTCAGCCGACCGACTGCTTTGGAAATGTCGAGCTTGAGGTAGTTGGCTTCGTGAGGCTGCTCGGTTGCATCAATCTTCCAACGTGCGTTGCCGCCCCAGAGTTCGGCCATGCAGCTTACGATCACGCCGACCGGCCGCGCGTCTTCATCTTTCGGGCCAAAATTCCAGGCCTCGGCGCAGGCGGGACCGTTGTCGTAAAGACGTTCGGCGAGCGTCAGGTAGCCGCGCAGCGGTTCAAGCACGTGCTGCCAGGGACGTATGGCGTTCGGGTTGCGGATATCGACGACCCGGCCCTGTTCGAACGCAGCAAGAATGTCGGGAATCAGGCGATCCTTGGCCCAGTCACCGCCGCCAATGACATTGCCGGCGCGCGCTGTGGCCAGCGCAACGCCATGCTGGGCATGGGTCTGCGCGCTGAAGAACGATGCCCGATAGGACGCGCTGACAAGTTCAGCGCAACCCTTGCTGTTGCTATAGGGGTCATGCCCACCCATCGGCTCGTTCTCACGGTAGCCCCAGAGCCATTCCCTGTTCTCGTAGCATTTGTCGGTCGTTATGTTGACGACGGCCTTGACGCCAGGCGTGTGGCGCACGGCTTCAAGCAGGTTCACGGTTCCCATCACATTGACCGCGTAGGTTTCGACGGGTTCAACGTACGAGTGACGCACCAGCGACTGTGCCGCCATGTGGATCACGATCTGCGGGGCGGCCAGACGCATTGCCTCGCGTAGCGCGACGAGGTCGCGCACGTCACCGTGCAACGATGTCATGCCGTCGGCAACGCGAGCCGCCTCAAACAGGCTTGGCTCGGTCGGCGGCGCCAGTGAATAGCCAGTGACTTCGGCGCCCAGGCGCTGTARCCACAAGGACAGCCAGCTCCCCTTGAAGCCGGTATGACCGGTCAGAAAGACACGCTTGCCGCGCCAGAATTCGGGCGTCATTTCCACACCTTCCAGGGAGCCTTGCCTGAGGCCCAGAGTTCCTCAAGGTAATTCTTGTCTCGAAGAGTGTCCATTGGCTGCCAGAAGCCGCCATGCTGGAACGCTGCGAGTTGCCCTTCGTCAGCAAGCGACTCGAGCGGCTGCCGCTCCCAGGTGCAATTGTCGCCGTCGAGGTAGTCGAGAACGGCTGGCGACAGCACAAAAAAGCCGCCGTTAATCATGCCACCGTCGCCCTTGGGCTTTTCCTTGAAGCTGCGCACCTTGTCGCCCTCGAAGTCAAGCGCGCCGAACCGTCCTGGCGGCAAGGTTGCGGTCAGGGTCGCCTTGACGCCTTGCGCCTTATGAAACGCGAGCAGCGCGGTAATGTCGACATCGCCGACACCGTCGCCGTAGGTGAAGCAGAAGGCTTCTTCGTCCTTGACATACGAAGCGACCCGGCCGAGCCGCCCACCGGTCATGGTGTCTTCGCCGGTGTCGATCAGGGTAACGCGCCAGGGTTCAGCGCTGCGCTGATGCACTTCCATGCTGTTCTTGCTCATGTCAAATGTCACGTCGGACATGTGCAGGAAGTAATTCGCGAAGTACTCCTTGATCATGTAGCCCTTGTAGCCGCAGCAAATCACGAAATCGTTCACGCCATGGGCGGAATAAATCTTCAGGATGTGCCAGAGAATGGGTTTGCCGCCGATCTCGATCATGGGTTTCGGCCGCGAAGATGTTTCCTCGGAAATGCGCGTTCCCAGACCGCCGGCAAGAATGACTGCTTTCATGTTTTTCCTTGGGTTCGGTTATCCAAAGGCGCTGTCGTGGAAGTGACGTCGTTTGCAAAAAAAACGCTCAAGACAGACGGACCGTGCGAAGGGCCTCCAGCTTGCAGGGACGGCCACTCTGAGTGGCACAAGATTTGAAGATCACACAAGGTTCAATCCTTTCGGCTCCAGCTTTCCCAGACGAACTCGTAGTTCCAGGCTTCGTCGTGGGTTTGTGCCAGATCGTTGCGAATGAGCTCACGACGGGATACGGCTTTGTCTATGAAATTGTGGAACTGGACTTGCAGGTGGCGAATCCGACTAATGTCTCCAGAGGTGATCAACGCAGGAATCACATCAAACTCGCCGCCCTCGATATTGATCTTCATCAAATCGATTTGCACAATTTCCAGTTCTTTGATGCAATTGACCACCGACCTGACTTCCACCCGCTGAACGGCGCCGGTCGCATGCGGTGAATCGAAGCTTGATGCGTTGTCGGCCAGGCCAATATTGAAGAATCCGTCGCTGGAAGACAGTCCATAGTTCAAACAGACGATTTTTGGATTACCCAGAAAGCGTGCTACGCACTGCCGATGAAACTCCGCAACGGGCTCAAAAATATAGACGGTGCAGCCGTAGCGTTTGTGGATTTCGGCGGCGAAATCGCCCAGGTATCCTCCAATATCGAAAACGATACTTTGCGCATTCAGTGGGTAGTTCAGGCGCAAGGTCTCATCCCCCCGGTCGCTGAACCAACGTTCAACTTCAATCAAGAATGGCTCCCGTTTGATGTGGCGGCGGTACATCAGCCCCAGGCGGGTTTTGATTTTGGAAACCAATGACATTGGTGTTCTCATGCGTTAGAGGTTTTTGAGCGTTGTGACTGCGTCGGCAATCGAGTAGTGATGGTTGCCAACAAACAAGCCGTTACTGTCGATATGCTCGGCGTTCTTCAGCTCACCGGAGACTTCCGAGTTGAAATATTTGACCACTTCATTCTTGGCGAAATTGCCGGCAACGATAGGGCGCACTTCGAACCCAAGCTCATTGAGCTTGGTGACCAGTGCTTCGCGCGTGAGGTTCACGCCGGGCCGGATCACGAGGCTGAAACCGAACCAGCTGCTATTGCCAATCTCCTTCTGGATCAGCACTGTAGGATGATCGCGCATGACCGATTGCAGCAGCGCCGCATTTTTTCGCCGTTCGGCGACGAGCATTGGCAATTTTTTGACCTGCTCGATGCCAAGTGCACCTGACATTTCGAGTGGCCGTACGTTGTAGCCGGGCAGGACGAACCGGAACGACTCTTTGAACGGATCGTCGCTTTTTTCGCCACAGACACGGTTGAACTTCGGAAGGTTGCGGGTCCAGCCGTGCGCGCGCAGCGACAGCAAAATGTGGTGCAACTCCTCGTCGTCGGTGCTGATCAGGCCACCTTCCATCGTCGAGATGTGATGTGAAAAGAACGAGCTGTAGCTGCCCATCAGGCCGAAAGTGCCGGCTTGCTTGCCTTCGAAGGTTGCGCCGAGCGACTCGCAGTTGTCTTCGATCAGCGAGATCTTCTTGTCGCCGATGATGGATTTGATGCGCGCGAAGTTGTTCGGATTGCCGAGCAGGTTGACGGCCATGATCAGGCGGGTGTTACCGGTGACGGCCTTTTCCAGTGCATCGAGGTCGTAGTTCAAGGTTTCGAGATCGATATCAACGAATTTGATCTTCAGGCCGTACTGGTATAGCGGGTAATAGGTTGTGCTCCAGGACACGGCGGGAACGATCACTTCGTCGCCCGGCTTGAGTGCAATCGCGTCGTTCTTGGAATAAAAAAGCGCCGCGACCATTAACAGGTTGGCCGACGAACCGGAATTCACCATCACGCAATGCTTGGCACCGAGGTAGCTTGCGAATTGTTTTTCGAATTCGAACACCTTGGGGCCCATGGTGAACATGCCTGAGGTGATGACCTCTTGCAGTGCAGCGTATTCAGCCTGGTCCCAGGTGGCGGTGGCGAGAGGGTATTTGTGGCTCATGCTTGGCTATCCTGCAAATAAAATTGATAAGTTTTTTCAATGCCTTGATTCAACAACGTCGACGCTCGCCAACCCCAGGTGCGCTGCCTCTCAATGTCGACAAGTTTTTGCTTCATGCCGACCGGCTTGCTTGTGTCATGTACAAACTCGCCGCTCCAGCCAACGACTTCGGCGGCAGCACGGTAGTAGTCGTTGATGCTGTGGTCGTGGCCGAGGCCGACATTGAGCAGCCCCGGTAGCTTGTCGAAATCGGACAGCGCATGCAGCACGGCGTCGGCCAGATCACCTGCATACATGAACTCGCGGCGTGCCGTGCCGTCACCCCATATCTCGACGCTCGGCAGGCCACCAGCCTTGGCCTGATGGACCTTGTGGATGATCGCAGGGATCAGGTGGGAGTGCTTCGGGTCGAATTTGTCGTGCCGGCCGTACAGGTTGCACGGAATCAGCGTCTTGTACTGATTGACCGGTGTTTCGCGGGTGATGTATTCGCACAGCCGGGTTGCGAAGATCTTGGCGATCGCATAGCCCTCGTTGGTCGGCTCTAGTTCGCCGCGCAGAATCAATTCCTCGCCGAGCGGGTTCTGCGCTTCGCGTGGGTACATGCAGGAGCTCGCGAGGTTCAGCAGCCTGGTAACGCCGGCCTCGCGCGCCGCCATGATCACATTGCGACCGAGGTCTACGTTCACCACGAGAAAATCGACAGGGTGCGCGATATTCGCCTGAATGCCGCCGACCAGTCCGGCGCAGTGAATTACAGCATCGGGCCGGACATCTGCGACGAAGCGGCGCGTCGCCTCGAAGTCGGCCAGGTTCAGTTCCCGACTGCCAGGCGCGACAAAATCCCAGTTGCCCGCGAGCGGGTGCTCGAGGATATTGCGGCCGACCATGCCGCCGCCGCCGGTCAGGAAAACACGGGGTTTGGCCACGTTTAGCCCTGGTTGCGCAAGGCCTTGTGGCCGTGYGCCTTGACCTGCAAATCGAACTCGGCCTGTGTCATGTCGACTTTGGCCATTTCGGCAACCAGTTCTGCGAAGCTGATTTTCGGAACCCAGCCGAGTTTTTCGCGTGCCTTGGTCGCATCACCGAGCAGCGTTTCAACCTCGGTCGGACGGAAGTAACGCGGATCGACCGACACGATGCATTTGCCGGTGGCAGCGTCATAGCCTTTCTCGTTCTCGTCGTGGCCTTCCCAGCGGATCTGCATGCCGTATTCCCGGGCAGTCGCCTCGACGAAATCACGCACGCTGTATTGCACACCGGTGGCAATCACGAAGTCTTCGGGTTTGTCCTGCTGAAGCATGAGCCATTGCATTTCGACATAGTCCTTGGCGTGGCCCCAGTCCCGTTTGGCATCCATGTTGCCCAGATAGAGGCAGTCCTG
Organism: Polaromonas sp. P1_E1_2; assembly: GCF_056406035.1. NCBI lineage: Bacteria > Pseudomonadati > Pseudomonadota > Betaproteobacteria > Burkholderiales > Comamonadaceae > Polaromonas > Polaromonas sp. P1_E1_2. The sequence goes on from NZ_JBFUAZ010000085.1 coordinate 7,488, forward strand.
GATGCCCAGCTTGATGCGGGCGAGTGCGCGTGTGATCTTGCGCGTCACAAAGGTTTCGCCGCGGACCGGGCTTTCGTGGTTGAACAGGATGCCGTTGCAGGCGTAGATGCCGTAGGCTTCCCGGTAGTTGATTGTGATCCAGTAGGCGTAGAGCTTGGCGACCGCGTAAGGGCTGCGGGGGTAGAACGGCGTAGTTTCTTTTTGCGGGATTTCCTGCACCAAGCCATAGAGTTCGGAAGTCGAAGCCTGGTAGAAGCGTGTGGTCTTCTCAAGTCCGAGAATGCGCATTGCTTCAAGGACCCGCAAGGCGCCCAGGCCGTCGCTGTTGGCTGTGTACTCCGGCTCTTCAAAACTCACGGCGACATGGCTTTGCGCCGCGAGGTTGTAGATTTCGTCCGGCTGGGTTTGCTGGATGATGCGGGTCAGGCTCGACGAGTCGGTCATGTCGCCGTGGTGCAGCACAAAGCGCTGGTTGGCTTCGTGCGGGTCCTGGAACAAGTGGTCGATGCGATCCGTATTGAAGAGCGACGTGCGGCGCTTGATGCCGTGCACGATATAGCCCTTGTTCAGCAGAAACTCCGCCAGGTAGGAACCGTCCTGGCCGGTGATGCCGGTGATGAGTGCTGTTTTCATTGTTTATGCCCTGCCATAGTTGTCGGTAAATCGCACGATATCGTCCTCGCCCAGATAGCTGCCGGACTGGACTTCGATCATTTCCAGATCGGTTTTTCCTGGATTTTCCAGGCGGTGAGTTTCGCCGATCGGAATGTAAGTGGACTGGTTTTCAGTGAGGAGAAAGGTGGCCTCGCCTTTGGTGACCAGCGCGGTGCCGGAAACCACGATCCAGTGTTCGGCCCGATGATGGTGTTTTTGCAGGCTCAACGACGCGCCGGGCTTGACCATGATGCGCTTGACCTGGAATCGGGCGCCGCGGTCAATGCTGTCATACCAGCCCCAGGGCCTCGCTACCTTGCGGTGCAGACTCGCTTCCGGGCTTTGGCGCGTTTCGAGCTGGGAAACCACGCTCTTGACCTGCTCCACGTGGCTGCTCGCGGCGACAAGCAACGCGTCGGGCGTGTCAATCACCAGAAGGTCCTCGGTGCCAAGTGTCACCACGGTGCGATGCGGCGCGTGAATATAGGTGCGTTTGCTGTGCAGCGCCATGCCGTTGCCGTCGATGCGATTGCCGTCGTCGTCCGGCGCCGTGAGCCCGGCGACGGCATTCCAGCTGCCGACGTCACTCCAGGCTCCCGCAAATGGCACGACAGCGACAGCGCCGTGGCGCTCGAGCACTGCGTAGTCGATACTTTCGGCGCGCACAGCACCGAATGCCGCTGCGTCGGGCCGCACGAACTGCTGGTCCTCTCCGACCGCTGACACAGCCAGCCGGCAGCCTTGCAGAATGTCGGGCGCGTGTTGTTCCAGGGCCGCGATCAGTGTGTCGGCGCGCGTCAGGAAGATACCGGCGTTCCAGAGCGTGTCACCCTGCAATATCAGTGCCTGGGCTTTTTCTGCGTCGGGTTTTTCAATAAAACGCGCGACTTTGGCGCTACCGTCGCCGCGTGCCGCGCCTTGCTGGATATAACCGTAGGCAGTTGCCGGAAAAGCCGGCACCACGCCAAAAGTGACGATCTCACCGCTCAGCGCCGCCGCCAGGCCCTGGCCCACCATGGCTGAAAAGGCCACAACATCGGGAATATGGTGATCCGAAGGGCAAAACAGCAGGACTTGACCGGGTTTGGCGAGCAGCGCCGCGAGCGCCATCGCAGGCGCCGTGTTGCGCCCGGTGGGCTCCAGCACAATCCGGCCCTTGACGCGTGCTGCCTGCATGGCTTCGCTGACGAGGAATCGGTGTTCTTCCGAGGCGACACAGATCACATCGGGCGCGGTTGCGCTGTCTCCGTTGACGTGTGCCACCCGCTCCAGGGTCAGCTGCAGCAGGCTTTTACCGCCGATCAGCGGGACGAACTGTTTCGGGAAGCTTTTCCGCGACAGCGGCCAAAGCCGTGTGCCTGCGCCGCCGCAGAGGATGACAGGCGTGATGGTGACGGTTTCAGTCATGGTTGTGATCAGTGCTGGTTTTTGCCTGGGTGACTTCGACTTTGAGGTTTTCGATTTCAACCTTGAGGTTTTCGTACTCCGCCAACTTGCGTTCGAGAAAGCGCAAGGTCAGGCCGGCCTTCTCGGAAATGCCGTTCGGCGTCAACAGATAGGCGTAAGCCAGCTTTTTTTCGCTGCGGCTGAAGCTTTGCATCTTGATGAAGCCCTTGTCGAGCAGCGCTTTCAGGCAATAGTTGGTTTTGCCCAAGCTAACGCCCAGCGCATTGGCGAGATCGCGCTGGTTCATATGAGGATTGGCCTCCAGCAGGCGCAGTACCCGCAGGTGGTTTTCTTCCTGAAGTGAAGAATTCAGCAAATGGATGATTCAGCTGTTCAATGAGTGAACAGGATATTACCACTGCTGCCGCATGGGTAGAACACCGGCGTGAGGGATTATTTACACCGTTGCGGCAGGTCCTGGCAGGACTGTGAGGAAACTGCAAGGAGGCGGGCCGGGGTATGCGCTGATAATTGCGGCAAATAAAGCGGGGGCCCCATGGTATTTCTGGTTTGTCTGAGTTTCACGGTGTCGCTAATCGCCTCCATGC
>NZ_JBFUAZ010000086.1:0-10113 GCF_056406035.1 Polaromonas sp. P1_E1_2
GTTTTGCGGCGCGCGCGGTACTGGGAGTTTGCATGGCCTCAAGTTTAGTGGCGCGCCCCCGGTACAGGCGGCCCCGGTACAAAGCCCCTGAAAAGCTCCCGTGGAACATTCAGAAACAATTAACTTGCACACAATTCAATTGCTCGCTATAATTCAACCCATGCCCAACAAAACCGACTCCGCCAATGCCACTGACGCCATGCTGCAGCTGGACAACCAGCTGTGTTTTGCGCTGTACTCCACCTCTTTGGCCATGACCAAGCTGTACAAGCCCATGCTCGAGGAGATGGGCCTCACCTATCCGCAATACCTCGCAATGCTGGTGCTGTGGGAGCAGGACGGCCTCACGGTGTCCGAGCTTGGTGAACGGCTTTACCTTGACTCGGGCACGCTGACGCCGCTGCTCAAGCGCATGGAATCGGCCGGGCTGCTTTCACGCATCCGCGCAGTGGAAGATGAGCGCCGCGTTCACATCACGCTGACGGCGGCCGGCCGCAAGCTCAAGGCCAGGGCCGCAAAGATTCCGGGCTGCATCCTGAGCGCCACCCAGTGCTCGATTCCCGAGCTGGTGTCGCTGACGCAGCAGGTGCAGTCGTTTCGCAACCGCCTCACCGGCTGATTTCTTTCACCATTTCACTGAATTTTTAACCCGCCCCGATCCGGGGTATTTTCCAAAGGAAGCCACCATGACCACACTCGAAAAAGTTCTCTACACCGCCCACGCCCACACCACCGGCGGYCGTGACGGCAAGTCCAAGACCGACGACGGCCGCCTGGACGTCACGCTGAGCTCGCCCGGCACCGCCGGAACCGGCACCAACCCCGAGCAGCTCTTCGCAGCCGGCTACGCAGCCTGCTTCATCGGCGCGATGAAGGCTGTCGGCGGCATGAAGAAAATCGACGTGCCAGCAGACGTTTCCATCGACTCCAGCGTTGACCTCGGCAAGATCCCGAACGGCTACGGCATCGCCGTGCGCCTGGACATCACCCTGCCCGGCATGGACCGCGCCGCAGCACAAGCGCTGGTGGATGCAGCGCACCAGGTTTGCCCTTACTCGAACGCAACGCGCGGCAATATTGACGTGACCATTACCCTGAAGTAATAGAGCCCCCACGGTCGCTCACTGCGTGTAGCTCCCTGCCCCCCGAGGGGGCCGCCCGCCTGCGGTCTGGCAAAGCCAGTCCCGCGGCTCGTGCTGGCATGAAGAGTTCAGCGCGTAAACAGCGCGGGGTATTTCACCAGCAGGKGCCGCGGAACCGGCTTYGCCGGGCCGCAGGCGCCGCCCCCTCGAGGGGGGAACAGGCTACACGCAGTGAGCCTGGACRGGGGTGGTTGTCACCTACGCGGCCCGCCGGTGTTGAACCGGCGGGCCGTTTCATTTAGGGTGCTGTGCATGAACGACACCGCCCTCACAACCTCCTTTCAGGTCCGGAAAGATGACCTTGCCCAAACTCGCTGGCACACCGATCCGCATTTGCCGCTCACGACCGGCCAGGTGCGGCTGCGCATCGACTCATTTGCGCTGACCTCCAACAACATCACGTACGCGGCCTTTGGCGAGGCGATGAACTACTGGCAGTTTTTCCCGACCGGGGAAGACGGCTGGGGCTGCATCCCGGTCTGGGGGTTTGCCACGGTGGCGGAGTCGCAATGCGAGGGCGTAGCCGTGGGGGAGAAGTTTTACGGCTACTACCCCATGGCCGGCGAGCTGGTGCTGCAGCCGGCCCGCGTGACACCTGCAGGCTTCTTTGACGGCGCCGCGCGCCGGCGGGCCCTGCCGGTGGCCTACAACCAGTACATGCGCTGCAGCGCGGACCCGTTTTATGACGCGGCTACCGAAGACATGCAGTCGCTCTTGCGCCCGCTGTTCATTACCTCCTTCCTGATTGATGACTTCCTGGCGGACAACGACTTTTTCGACGCCACCTCCATGTTGCTGTCCAGCGCCTCCAGCAAAACGGCGTATGGCACAGCCTTTCAGCTGGCAAAGCGGCCGGGTATTGAGGTGATAGGCCTCACGTCGCCAGGCAACGTCGCTTTTTGTGAAAGCCTGGGGTGCTATAGCCGTGTGGCGACCTATGACCAGCTCGACGCGATTGCCGCCGACACGGCTTGCGTGTACGTCGACTTCGCGGGCAGCGCCAGCCTGCGCCAGCGCATTCACAGCCGCTTTGGCCAGCTTCGCTACAACTGCTCGATAGGCGGCACGCACGTGGACGACCTGGCCGCCAAAGGCAGCACCAAGGACTTGCCTGGTCCCCGGCCCATACTGTTCTTTGCACCTTCGCAAGTTAAAAAGCGCATCACCGACTGGGGGGAGGACGGCTTTGGAAAGCAGCTGGTGCGCGCCTGGCGGGATTTCACGCGGCAAGTGACGGGTGCCAAAACACCCTGGCTCATCGCCCAGCGGCACGCCGGACAGGTTGCGGTGCAAGCGGCCTACCAGGAAGTGCTGGCCGGCAAGGGAGACCCGCGCACCGGCCATATCCTGCAGCCCTGAATCATCCTGCCTCACCGGCAGTTGCTATGATTTTTATAGCTTCTCGCGCAGTTTGGTATTAGGTTGCCGGCCTTTTCATCCGAGAAACAGGCGTTTACAAGCCCTTGCTGGCAGCGCACCGTCATCTGCGCCGACAATCAGGCATGACAGAAAAACACAAGGCTCCGGCGCACGCAACGCTGCACGCGTACGAGACATTGACACCCGACGTGGTGCTCGATGCGCTGGCCAGCGTCGGTTTACTGGGCGACGGCCGCCTGATGGCGCTTTCAAGCTACGAGAACCGGGTTTACCAGATCCATCTTGAGAGCCCCGTGGGCGACGCAGACCTGGCGGGCGATGTCGTGGTGGCCAAGTTTTACCGGCCGGACCGCTGGACCGATGAACAGATTGCCGAAGAACACGCCTTCGCCGCCGAGCTGATGGCCGCCGAGATACCGGTGGTGGGCGCGCTTGTGCTGGAAGGCCGCACGGTGCACCACTTCAAGGGCTTCAGCTTCAGCGTGTCGCCCAGCCGCGGTGGGCGGCGGCCCGAGCTGGACAACCTGGAAGTGCTGGAATGGATAGGCCGTTTCCTGGCGCGCATCCACACCGTCGGCAGCGCCAAACCGTTTGCGCACCGGCCGGCCCTGAACCTGCAGACCTTTGGTTATGCCTCGCGTGACATTCTGCTGGCGGGCGGCAACCATGGCGCCCAAGGTTCCCACGGCTACATCCCGCTGGACATGGAGTCTCGCTGGCGCAAGGCGTTTGATGAAGCCATGCTGGTGGCGCAAACCGTATTTGAAAGCGTGGGCGACGTGAAAAACCTGCGCCTGCACGGTGACTGCCACCCCGGCAATATTTTGTGGACGCCCGAAGGCCTGCCGCTGGCCGGCCCGCATTTTGTCGACCTGGACGATGCGCGCACCGGGCCGGCGGTGCAGGATTTGTGGATGCTGGTGTCGGGCGACCGCGCGCAATGCACCCGACAGCTGGGTGCGCTGGTGGACGGCTACGAAGAGTTCCGCGAATTCGACCGGCGCGAGCTCGCGCTGATCGAGCCGCTGCGCACGCTGCGCCTGGTGCACTACAGCGCCTGGCTGGCACAGCGTTGGCATGACCCGATCTTCCCGATCAATTTCCCCTGGTTCGGCTCCAGCGACTACTGGAAAAGCCAGGTCGATATGCTGGAAGAGCAAACCGAGGCCATGCAGGATCCGCCGCTGGTGTGCTGAGCAGCTGCCAGCCCGCGCCAGACAGTCGGCCACGGCCATGCTGTCGCTATGAATTTAATAGCTGGCCACGCACACTCCTAAAGGGCCAGAGGCCGAATTGGCTCACAAAAAAGCCTCTCCGGGCCTTTCTGGGGTCTGGTATTCGCCAAATCGGCGCGCGGCGCCTACACCAGCAGCGCGTTCACCCGCCGCACATAGGCGGCCGGGTCTTCAGGCATGCCGCCTTCGGCCAGCAAGGCYTGGTCAAACAGGATGTGGGCCAGGTCGTCAAAATGCGCGCCTTCCACACCAGCCTCMAGCTTTTTSACCAGCGGRTGCTGSGCRTTGACYTCCAGGATGGGCTTGRACTCSGGCACGGCCTGGCCGGCCTGCTTGAGCATGCGGGCCAGCTGGGTCGACATGTCGCCGTCCTGCACCACAAGGCAGGCAGGTGAATCGACAAGACGGGAGGTGGCGCGCACGTCCTTGGCTTTGTCTTTCAGCGCTTCTTTCAGCTTGTCGAGGATGGGCTTGAACTGTGTCTGCGCCTCTTCGGCGGCCTTCTTCTCGTCTTCGTCCTGCAGCTTGCCCAGGTCTACCGCCCCCTTGGCGACCGACWGCAGCGGCGTGCCGTCAAAGTCGTGCAGGTAATTGAGCGCCCACTCGTCCACGCGGTCGGCCATCAACAGCACTTCGATGCCTTTCTTGCGGAAGATTTCGAGCTGGGGGCTGTTCTTTGCCGCGGCCAGTGTGTCGGCGGTGATGTAGTAAATCGCGTCCTGGCCTTCCTTCATGCGGGCTTTGTAGTCGGCAAAGCCCACGCTGACGGTATCCGTCGTTGAGCTGGCAAAGCGCAGCAGCTTGGCCAGTCGCTCGCGGTTGGCAAAGTCTTCGCCCAGGCCCTCTTTGAGCACGGCGCCGAACTCGCCATAAAAAGCCTTGAACTTGTCGGCGTCATTGGCGGCCAGGTCTTCAATCATCGACAGCACGCGCTTGGTGCAGCCTTCGCGGATTGCCTTGACGGCGCGGCTTTCCTGCAGCAATTCGCGCGAGACATTGAGCGGCAGGTCGGACGAGTCCACCACGCCCTTGACGAAGCGCAAGTAGGTCGGCATCAGCGCCTGGGCGTCGTCCATGATGAAGACGCGCTTGACGTAGAGCTTGACGCCCGCGGCCTTGTCGCGGTTGAACATGTCCATCGGCGCCTTGGCCGGGATGAACAGCAGCTGCGTGTATTCGGTGGCGCCTTCCACGCGGTTGTGCGTGGTGGCCAGTGGCGCTTCGCTGTCGTAGCTGATCTGCTTGTAGAACTCGTCGTACTGGTCTTGCGTGATGTCTTTTTTGGCGCGCGTCCACAGCGCCGCGGCCTGGTTGACGGTTTCCCATTCGCCGGTCACCACCATCTCGCCGGGCTGGTCGTTTTCGCCTTCCTTCCATGCTTCTTTCTGCATCAGGATGGGCAGCGAAATGTGGTCGGAGTATTTGTTGATGATGCCTTTGAGTTTCCAGGCGTTCAGGTAGTCGAGCGATTCCTCCTTGAGGTGCAGGATGATGCTGCTTCCGCGCTCGGCACGTTCGAGCTCGCTGACTTCAAACTCGCCAGTGCCGTCGCTGCTCCAGCGCACACCCTGGTTTGCCGGAAGGCCGGCGCGGCGGCTTTCCACTGCGATGCGGTCGGCCACGATAAAGCCCGAATAAAACCCGACGCCGAACTGGCCGATCAGTTGCGCGTCATTCTTCTGGTCGCCCGAGAGTTTGGCCATGAAGTCGCGCGTGCCGCTCTTGGCAATCGTGCCGAGGTTGTCGATGGCTTCCTGCTGCGACAAGCCGATGCCGTTGTCGGTAATGGTCAGCGTCCCGGCCGCCTTGTCAAAGCTCACTTTCACCTTGAGCTCGGGATCACTTTCATACAGCGACGCATCGTTCAACGCTTCGAAGCGCAGCTTGTCGCAGGCATCCGACGCGTTGGAAACCAGCTCGCGCAAAAAGATGTCCGGGTTCGAATACAGGGAGTGCGTGACCAGCTTGAGCAGCTGCGCAACTTCGGCTTGAAAAGACAGGGTTTGTTTCTGCATGGTTTGGGGCATGGTTGTTTCAGGTTTGTTACTGATTCACTGGATCCGGAAAGAAGAAGCCGTTTCAGACGGCAGTATTTACGCTTGTTACCAGTAAGTCTTTTGGCTCTATTTATGAATAAATCCAATAATTTCAACGGTTTGTCGTGACAAATTCCCCACTAGAGTGCGCTGTTACAGATACAAATGAACCGATTTCAGAAATATCTAGTTACAGTCCACTTCACCGAATCCTTGTTTCCATTTTCGCTTCCTCAACCGGAGATTTTCATGAACAAACTGCTCTCACTGATTGCCTTGGCTCTCGTCAGCATTGCAACCCTGCCTGTTCAGGCAGCGACCGCCACTGGAACGTTTGATGTCACCATCAACCTGACCAGCTCCTGCAAATACGTCAAGACCTCGGACGTCGTGTTCAACTACACCTCGTTCCAGGTTGCCGCCCAAGCACAAACCACCGCCGGCGGTTTCACGATCCAGTGTACAAAAACACTGCCTTACACCCTGGCACTCGACTCCACCTCGGTGACCGATGACGCTGTTGACCTTGCCTACACCCTGGCACTGAGCGCAGCCGGCGGCACTGGCAACGGCAACACGCAGGCCTATAGCGTGACCGGCTCGATGATCGCTGGCCAGGCCGGCAAGTGCGCAACCGCCGGCGGCGCTTGCTCAAACACCGCAGCCACCAACAAGACCCGTACCCTGACCATCACGTACTRATCGAGCAAGTACCAACGTACTGGTCAGACCTTGAGGTCAGCTCCGTCATGACAACACCGATGCGTCCGCTTGCAAAGCTGGCTCTCGGTGTGTCCCTGTTTCTGACGGGCGTTTGCGCCTTTTCCGGAACGGACAGCGGCCAGTTCACCGTCCAGATCAACCTGACCGGTGTCAACAACGCCTGCACAAGCGCCTCGGGCTCCGGTGCCGGTGGCGCCTCGGTGCAGGTTACTTGCAACTCGAACGTCTTCGTCAACATCGCGCAGGTCCGCACCCTCGGGGACGCCCGCTTCATGCCCGGCTACCGGCCCACACGGGATTCACTGCTGCCCGACTACTGCCGCAACGAGTTGTCGCGCAATGACCCGGGCGCCCGCTATACCTGCCGGCTGGAGGACCAGCGCCAGGTCGCCACGGCTGGTGAGGAGTCGGACGACGGCTGGGAAATCGAAAGCCGGCGCTACGCCCTTGACACAGAAGCCGCAGCGATTGAAAAACAGGCCCGTTTGCGGCTTCAGGATGATCGCGGTACCGTGACAGCACTGCATCTCGCCCACGCCGGCAACTATGCTAGATCGGTTGAGATGCTGGTATCCTTCTAAGGATGAACGTCTCACAGCGCCGACGCAAGCTTGTCACCTACGCCTTCCTGCTAAGCCTGCTGGGGCCTTGGGCGGCAGCTACGGCTGGCGTTTTTTCGGTGACACCGGTGCGGCTTTACATGACCCCGCGCGATCGCGCGATTGCAGTCACACTGACCAACGAAGCAGACACCGAAGTCGTGCTGCAGGCCGACATCAACACCTGGAGCCAGAAACCGGACGGCACTGACGAACTCGTGCTGACCGAAGACATGATCCTGGCACCCCCCATCATCAAGCTGGCGCCCAAGGCCAGGCAAGTGGTACGCCTGGCCATGCTGAAACCTGCGGATGCAAGCCGGCAACTAACTTATCGCATGATCATTCGCGAAGTGCCAGAAGCCTTGCCTGCGTCTGGCATCCAGGTTCCCATCGCGCTGGCCTTGAGCATGCCGGTGTTCATCACACCCCCCGCGGCCAAACGTCAGGTTAGTTGCACCAACCAGCTGGCAGATGCCAAAACTCTCAACCTGCAGTGCAGCAATACCGGCACGGCCTATGCCCAGATACGGGAGGCGACCGTCATGCGGGGCACGCAAGCCCTGGCCCGATTTGAGGGTGGCAGTTACATCCTGCCCGGCGCCCGTAAAACTGTCGGGCTTAAGGCAGAGCAGACCCTTACAAAAGGTGACGCCCAACTGGTGGTGACCTTTGACGATGGACAAAGCCTCACGACCAGCATCACGCTGCCTTGATTTGGCACCCGATTTCAATGAGGCGCTGGTGGACTTTACGAAAACACCCCGTAGCGATAGGCATTGCAGGCCTTTGTTACGGCCTGCTGGCACACGCCCAGACACCCGCCTCCTCTAATGCACCGCCAGCGGCCCGGTCTGCCAATGACCGGCTCCTTCCACTGGAAGTCTTCATCAACAGCACCAAGGGCGGCGTCTGGACCCTGCTTGAGCGCAACGGCATCCTTTATGCGCCCGAAGATGCCTTTGAAGAGTGGCGGTTGAACCACCGGCCCAGCGCGCAGGACGTTGATTTCCAGGGCCAAAAGTGGTTTCCGCTGTCGGCCATTCCGGGATTCGAGGCGCGGCTGAATTTCGCCGACCAGTCAGTCGACCTGGTGTTTTCGCCGGCGGCCTTCAACGCCGTGCGCCTGACGCAGGAATCGGCCATGCGCCCCCCGCTGTCGCCGTCGATCCCCGCAGCATTTGCAAATTACGACCTGAACTACATCACCACCCGCAACCGCATCGCCGGTAGCTCCACGGACGCGAAGGACTTGGGCGCCCTGACCGAATTCGGCGTGTCGGGGGAGCTGGGGCTGTTGACCAGCAGCTACGTGGGTCGCAACCTCATCAGCCAGGACCCGACGCTCAAGGCCTCATGGCGTCGGCTTGAAACCACCTACACCCGGAATTTCMTGGACAGCAACAGCTCCCTGCGACTGGGTGACAGCAGCACGCGCACCGGCATTTCGGGACGCCAAGTGTATTTCGGCGGCATACAGTTCAGCAAAAACTTCTCGCTGCAACCTGGCTTTGTCACCCAGCCCATTCCCACCGTGACCGGCCTGTCGGCGGCGCCCAGCACCGTTGAGCTCTATGTCAACGACGCATTGCGGCAAACTTCCAAGGTCCCATCCGGCCCCTTCAGCATCGACAACTTTCCCGCACTGACCGGGGCCGGGGAAGCCCGAGTGGTGGTACGCGACATCCTGGGCCGGGAAACCGTCATCACCCAGTCTTTTTTCAGCAATGCCAACCTGCTGGAAGAAAACCTCAGCGACTGGAGCTTTGAGCTGGGGGCCGTACGCCGCGACCTCGGGATTGAGAACGCCGATTATGGGGATCGTTTCGTTTCAGGCCTCTGGCGCCAAGGCCTGAGCAAAAGCCTTACGGTCGAAGCCAACGGCGAATGGTCGAAGTCTCTGATGCGTGCCGGCGCCGGCGCCAGCTATGAGCTGCCTTTCCAGATGCTGGGACAGACGGCGTTTTCGGCCAGCCGCAGCGACGCGGCGGGCCAGGGCACCAACTGGATGGTCGGGGTCGAGCGCAGCGGACTGCGGCACGGCGTGTCACTCAGCGCGGAAGGCGCATCGCGCGGCTACCGGCAAATCGGTATTGATACGCCATCGCCCCGCCTGCAAACCACCGCCAGTTACAGCTACAGCAGCGACAACTTCGGCGCCTTCAACGTGAGTTACGCCGGCTTTGACAACTACGACCTCGGAAAGCTCAACACCCTCAGTGTGAATTACACCCTGCGCCTCGGTCAACGCGCAGCCCTGACTTTGAGCGCCACCCGCCTCAGCGGCATCAGCTCGGGGACTTCGGTGGGCGCCACCCTGATCGTGCCGCTTGAAAATCGGGTCACCATCGCCGCAGGTGTCACTACCCGCAGTGGAAGCACCGAAGGATATGTAAACGCCAGCCGAGCAGTGAGTGCCGAAACCGGCTGGGGCTGGCGAACGGCGCTGGGCTCCCGTGCGGACGGCCGCTATGCGGAAGGCGGCGCTTATTACCAGGGCACCAAAGGCCTGTTTTCGGCTGATGTCAGCAATGGGGAGAGCCAGCAAAACCTGCGCCTGGGCCTGATCGGAGGCATGGTAGCGGCCGAAGGCCAAGTCTTCGCCACGCGCCGCGTACAGGAAAGCTTTGCCATTGTGGAAGTGCCGGGTTACGCCAATGTGGGTGTGGGCTTTCAGGGCAGCACACTGACCCGAACCAATTCAGACGGTGTTGCGCTGCTGCCGCRCCTGCTACCGTTCCAGCGCAACAGCGTACGCCTGGATCCGAGCGAGCTGCCGATCAGCGCCGAACTCGACTCCATCGAGCTCGAAGCCGTGCCGGCGCTTCGGGGTGCGGTCAAGATCGCGTTTCCCGTCCGCTCAGGACGGGGCGCCTTGATTCGTATTGAGCTGGACGATGGCGAGCCGGCGCCCTCAGGTGCAGAGGTTGAGCTGATCGGCGACAAGAAAGAGTTTTTTACCGCTCGCCGCGGCGAGGCCTTTGTCACCGGCCTGCAG
>NZ_JBFUAZ010000087.1:0-10110 GCF_056406035.1 Polaromonas sp. P1_E1_2
CTTCAGGGCCTTGCCCATAACTTGCAGATAGGCCACCAGGGCATCCATTTCCGTCTTGCCCTTCACCACACCGGCGGCCTCGGCGATTTCGGCGTCGGTATAAGGCACCCCCACCCTGCGCAGTGCTGTCATGCGGGGCGCCATGTCGGCGGGGTCGACGGGTTTCTTCTCCAGCCAGCTATAGGCCGGCATGTTGGATTCAGGGACCAGGTCGCGCGGATTGTTCAGGTGGATACGGTGCCATTCGTCGGTGTACTTGCCGCCCACGCGGTGCAGGTCGGGCCCGGTGCGCTTGCTGCCCCACTGGAAGGGATGGTCGTAGACAAATTCCCCGGCCACCGAATAGTGACCATAGCGCAGCGTCTCTGCGCGAAACGGGCGAATCATCTGCGAGTGGCAGTTATAGCAACCTTCCCTCAGGTAGATGTCGCGGCCGGCTAGTTGCAACGCTCCATAGGGCTTGACGCCTTCGAGCGGCGCGGTGGTCGACTTCTGGAAGAACAGCGGCACGATTTCCACCAGGCCGCCGACGGCGATCACCAGCAGGATCAGGATGATCATCAGGAAGTTGTTGGTTTCGATCTTCTCGTGCGAGAAGCCGGCCGCAGAGGGAGTTTCGTCTTTCATGGGATGTACTTTCTTCTCTTGTTATGCGTGGGCCAGTGCGGGCACCAGCACCCGGACGGGGCGACCCTTGGCCACCGTCATGCAGACGTTCCAGGCCATCAGCAGCATGCCGCCCAGGTACAGCAGCCCGCCGAAGAAGCGCACCACATAGAAGGGATAGGTGGCCTTGACCGCTTCGACAAAGGTGTAGGTCAGGGTTCCGTCGGCGTTGACGGCGCGCCACATCAGGCCCTGCATCACGCCGGCGATCCACATGGCGGCGATGTACAGCACGATGCCCACGGTGGCGGTCCAGAAATGCACCTCGATGGCGCGCATCGAATACATCTGCTTTTGCCCGAACAGGCGGGGGATCAGGTAATACAGCGTGCCCATGGAAATCAGCCCCACCCAGCCGAGCGCGCCCGAATGCACGTGGCCCACGGTCCAGTCCGTGTAGTGCGAGAGCGCATTGACGGTCTTGATGGACATCAGCGGGCCCTCGAAGGTACTCATGCCGTAGAAGGACAGCGACACGATCAGGAAGCGCAGGATGGGGTCGTCGCGCAGCTTGTGCCAGGCGCCGGACAGCGTCATCACGCCGTTGATCATCCCGCCCCAGCTGGGCGCCAGCAGGATCAGCGAGAACACCATGCCCACCGATTGCGTCCAGTCAGGCAAGGCCGTGTAGTGCAGGTGATGCGGGCCCGCCCACATATAGGTGAAGATCAGCGCCCAGAAGTGGACGATGGACAGGCGGTAGCTGTAGACCGGCCGCTCCGCCTGCTTGGGGATGAAGTAATACATCATGCCCAGGAAGCCCGCGGTGAGGAAGAAACCCACTGCGTTGTGGCCGTACCACCACTGCACCATCGCGTCCTGCACGCCTGCATAAGCGGAATAGGATTTCATCCAGCCGGCCGGAATCTCCGCGCTATTGACCACATGCAGTACCGCTACCGCCAGAATGAAGGCGCCGTAAAACCAGTTGGCCACGTAGATGTGCCGGACCTTGCGGATTCCCAGCGTGCCGAAAAAGACGATGGCATAGGACACCCAGACCAGGGTGATGAGGATGTCGATGGGCCATTCGAGTTCGGCGTATTCCTTGCCGGTGGTGTAGCCCAGCGGCAGGCTGATCGCGGCGCCCAGGATGACCAGCTGCCAGCCCCAGAAAGTAAAGGCGGCCAGCCGCGGTGCAAACAGCGGCACGCTGCTGGTGCGCTGGACCACGTAGTAGCTGCTGCCGATCAATGCGCAGCCGCCGAAGGCGAAGATGACGGCATTGGTGTGCAGCGGCCTGAGCCGGCCATAGCTGAGCCAGGGAACGCCGAAATTCAGTTCAGGCCATGCCAGTTGGGCGGCGATGAACAGGCCCACCCCCATGCCCACCACGCCCCAGAGCACCGCCGCCAGTGAAAACTGGCGAACCACCGTGTCGTGATAGGCGATCCCTCGTGTCGTTTCTTCGTTCATGAAGCACCTTTTGTCTTGATGCTTCAAAGTGTCGATGCGGCGTGGGTCGCGCCATTTGATGCAAGTCAATCAGTGTGAAGAATGCGCTCGGCTTCCTGCTCAAGCGCCTCGAATTGACCTCGCCATACCGCCCAGCCCAGCGCTCCGATGATGAGCAACGCCAGTACTACAGACAGCGGAATCAGTAAAAACAGGATGTCCATTCAGTGTTCCGACACGCCGCGCGCCAGCCTCGCGGAATTGACGACCACCAGCAAGGAGCTCGCCGCCATGCCGAAGCCGGCCAGCCAGATCGGCATATAGCCCAAGATCGCCAACGGTACGCAGACCGCGTTGTAAACCGCTGCCCACAACAGGTTCTGCCGCACTACCGCCCGGGTGCGCCGCGCCTGCGCGACAAGGGCTGGCACCGTGAGCAGCCGGTTGCCGGTCATGATGAAATCCGACCTGGCCTGGGCCACCGGCACGGCCTGGCCCATGGCGACGGACACATCAGCCACGGCCAGCACCGGCCCGTCGTTCATGCCGTCGCCCACCATCATGACGCGATGGCCCTCGCGCTGAAGGCGGCGCACATGTTCCAGTTTGACCTCCGGCGTGCATTCGCCAAAGCACCATTCGATGCCGGCCCGGCGCGCAAGGTGAGCCACTGCCTGGCCAGTATCGCCCGAAAGCAGCTGCACGCGGACACCGAGTTTGAGCAAGTCGCCCACGGCCTGGGCCGCGTCGGGCCGCATCGCTTCGTCAAGCTCGAAACCCGCGAGGTAATGGTCACCGTCGGACAGATGGGCCTGCAGCACCGGCACATCACGCCCCGGTACAGGCACGCGGCAAAAAAAGGCCGACCCCAGGTAGAGGTAGTGTGGCTCGCTGCCATCCAACCGGGCGACCTTGCCGCGCAGGCCGCGACCTGTGATCTCCTCCACTTCACTGGCCACCCAATCCGTCGCGGGAAAACGGGCAGCGATGGCGCGTGAGACCGGATGCAACGAATGCCTGGCCAGCGCACCCGCCCAGTCACAGGCCTCGTCGCGATTCCCACCGGCAGGCACATGGACCATGACGACCTGCATGCGGTCTTCCGTCAGTGTGCCGGTTTTGTCGAAGATCACGGTGTCGATGGCCGCGCAGCTTTCCAGCGCCTGCAGCTTGCGCACCAGCACGCCACGCCGTGCCAACGCGCCCGCACCGGCCAGCATGGCCGCCGGCGTGGCCAGCGACAGGGCACAAGGGCAGGTCACGATGAGCACCGCAACCGCGACCGCCATCGCATGCGCCTGACCAAAAGGCCACCACCACACGGCTGCGACGGCGCTCGCCATCAGCACAGCCACCAGAAAAGGGCTGGCGATGCGGTCCACCAACTGCACCAGGCCGGGTTTTTCGACCGAGGCCTGCTCCATCAGGGCGACGATTTCGGCGTAACGGGTTTGCGGCCCAACCCGCTCAACGCGCACCAGCAACACCCCCGTGAGATTATGGCTGCCGGCGATGACGCCGTTGCCCACCCGCCGCAGCAAGGGTTTGGATTCGCCCGTCAGCAGCGACTGGTCAACGCGGCTCTCGCCACCCTCCACCGCCCCATCCGCGGGAAAGGCCTGCCCCGGCAGCACGCGAACCAGGTCGCCCGGCACGAGGCGGCGGACGGCCACCGCGCGGAAACTGCCGTCGGCTTCCTGTCGGTCCACGCTGTCCGGCAGCCGCCGCATGAGCGCGTCCAGCGCACCGGCGGTGCGGTCCCGCAGGCGCTGCTCCAGCAGCCGGCCCGAGAGCAGGAAAAACACAAACATGGGCACCGAGTCATAGGAGGCATGCTCGCCCCAGGCGCTGGCCGGGTCAAAGGTCGCGGCCGTGCTGGCCCCGAAGGCAATCAGCACGCCCAGCGCCACCGGTACGTCCATGCCTATGCGCAGGTTCCGCAGGTCGCGCAGCGCCGCCGAGAAAAAAGGCCAGCAGGAAAACAGCAACACCGGCAAGGTCAGCACCCAGGAGGCCCATCCCAGAAGCGCCTGGATGTCGGGCGTGATCTCACCGGCCGGCGCAAGGTAGGCCGGCGCGGCATACATCATGACCTGCATCATGCAAAAGCCCGCCACCAGCCAGCGCCACAGCATCACGCGCTGGGCCTGTACCCTGCGGCCGGCCAGCAGCAGGTCGCCCGCCGGCAAGGCGCCGTAGCCAGCTTGGCGCAATGCCGCCATCCAGAGAGACGGGCGTGTGGCTTGCGGCCGCCATTGAAGCCGCGCCGTGGCATTAACACCGTTGACTTCGACCGTATCCACGCCGGGCAGCCTGCGGAGCACCTCCTCGATCGTGAGCGCGCAGGCCGCGCAGTGCATGCCCTCGATCACCAGGCAGGACTCCCACCAACCTTCACGCCCCGGCACCGGCCGGCTGAAGCCTTCCCATTCGGCCGGCTCGTCCAGCGCGCTCCACGCGGCGGCGTCAGGCATGGCGGGCTGCGCCGGGCCGGCGGTCAGGAAGGGTGCGGCTTGCATGACGACAGCTTAGCCAGCGCAGAGTGCCGCGCCCTTGATATGGATCAATCCAGGGTCGCAGCGGCGCTCCTAGACTGCGGCACATCAACACAGGAGAACCACCATRTACAAGCGCATTCTTGTTGCCACCGACGGCTCCACGCTTTCCAAAAAAGCGGTCAGGGACGCCATCGAACTTGCCGCGTCCCTGGGCGCCGGCCTTGTGKCGCTCAACGTCGTGCCGCGTTATCCCATGAGCTACTTCGAAGGCGGCGCCACCATCTCGCCACAGGAAGTCGGCCGCATCGAAAAGGAATGGGCCGACAAGGGTCAGGCCGTCGCCGACGCGGTGCAGAAGTCTGCGGAGGCCGCAGGTGTCAAGGCCAAGGCCGTGATCGCCAAATCCGACCTCGTCGCCACCGCCATCCTGGCCGCGGCCAGAAAGAACAAGTGCGACCTCATCGTCATGGCATCACACGGCCGTAAAGGTCTCTCGCGCATCCTGCTCGGAAGCGAGACCCAGCAGGTACTCACGCACAGCACCATTCCCGTGCTCGTCCTGCGTTGAATCGGCGCCGAATCCCCGCTGAAAAAGCACTTGGAGAACACCATGAAAGTCCTTCTGGCCGTTGACGGCAGCAAGTTCACAAAAAAGGCCCTCGCCTTTCTGGTCACTCACGAAACCCTGATGGGGCCCGAGGCAGAGTTGATTGTGCTCAATGTACAGATCGCTGTTCCTCCTCGCGTCAAGTCCATGGTGGGCGCCGCCACGGTACATGCCTACCACCGCGATGAAGCCCAGAAAGTGCTGGAGCCCATAGAACGCTTTCTCAAACGCCACGGCATTACTTTCCGGGCCTCCTGGGTCACCGGTACGCCGGCCACACAAATCGCGCAGGCGGTGAAGCGTGAAAAGGTGCACATGCTGGTCATGGGCACGCACGGCCACGGGTTGCTGGGCCGCGCCCTGCTCGGCAGCGTCGCCCAACGCGTGGTGGCAGACGTCGACGTGCCGGTGCTGCTGGTCAAGTAACCACTCATCTTTTACGGAAGGCATGCCATGAACACACTGTCAAATACCCGCTCCCCCGTGTCGCCGCCGCGGGCCATTCCCACCACACGGCAGGCGCAAGGCGGTTTGGGCCTGGGGCTGCTGGTCGCGCTGGTGACGGGCTCCAWCATCGGCAGCGGCATTTTCGGTCTGCCGCAAAACATGGCGGCTGGCGCTGGCGCTGGCGCCATCCTGATAGGCTGGCTGGTCACGGGCGCGGGCATGCTGGTGCTGGCGCGTGTCTACCAGATGCTGGCCCTGCGAAAGCCAGAGCTGGACAACGGTGTCTACGCCTATGCGCGCGCGCTGTCGGGTGACTACATCGGCTTTAACTCGGCCTGGGGTTACTGGATCAGCGCGTGGATCGGCAATGTCGGTTACCTGGTGGCCGCCTTCGGCGCGCTCGGATATTTCTTTCCGGCTTTTGGCGAGGGCAACACGCCCGCARCCGTGGCCGGAGCATCGATAGTCCTGTGGGTCGTGCATGCGCTGGTGCTGCGCGGCATCAACACCGCCGCCTGGGTCAACGCAATTGTCACAGTCGCCAAGGTCATTCCCTTGCTGCTGTTCATCGTGCTGGCTGCCGCCGCTTTCCAGGCACCCACCTTCAGCCTGGACTTCTGGGGCGGCGCCAAACTCGGCTCGGTGCTCGACCAGGTCAAGAGCACCATGCTGGTGACGGTGTGGGTGTTCATCGGGATTGAAGGCGCCAGCGTCTATTCGGCGCGCGCGCGGCAGCGCAAGGACGTCGGCAAGGCCACGGTGATTGGTTTTCTGATCTGCCTGGCACTGTTGATGGCCGTCTCGTTGCTGTCCCTGGGCATCTTCACGCAGCCCGAACTTGCCGGATTGAAGAATCCCTCCATGGCCAGCGTGCTTGAGAAAGCCGTGGGCACCTGGGGCGCTGTGCTGATTTATGTCGGCCTCATCGTTTCCGTCGGCGGTGGCTTCCTGGCCTGGACATTGCTCGCCGCGGAGTCGCTCTTCACACCGGCCAACAGCGGCGTGATGCCCGAATGGCTAGGCCGCCAAAGCGGCAAGGGCGTTCCGGCCAATGCCTTGTGGCTGAGCAGTGCCATGGTTCAGATCTTCCTTATTGTCACGCTGGTTTCCAAGGCTTCCTACCTGGCCCTGATCTCGCTGTCGACCGCGATGATTTTGCTGCCCTACCTCTTCAGCGCGCTTTACGGCCTGAAGGTGCTGCTGCGCGGTGAGGGCCCAACGAGGGAAGCCAACGCCGGCGGGTCCCTGGACCTGCCGGTGGCCGCGCTCGCGTCGGTGTACTGCCTGTGGCTGCTGTATGCCGCCGGCGCCAAATACCTGTTACTGAGCGCCCTGCTCTATGCCCCCGGCGCGGCCCTGTACTTCATCGCCAAACGGCAGAGCAACAAACAGCCCTTTACCGCTGGCGAGAAAGCCATGCTCGCAGCCGTGCTCGCGCTCGCAGTGGTGGCCGGCTGGATGCTCGCCACCGGTCAGTTGAGTCTGTGATGGCCGGCGTTCATTCAGAAACGGGCCGGCTGCGCAAGGTGCTGGTCTGCAGGCCGGGCCTGGCGCACATGCGGTTGACACCCGCGAACTGCCGGGACATGCTGTTTGACGACGTGATGTGGGTCGCCCAGGCCAAAAACGATCACTTTGCGTTCACCAGCGCCATGACAGAGCAAGGCGTGCAAGTGCTGGAACTGCATGACCTGTTGGCGGTCACGCTCGGCAACCCCTTGGCGCGCGATCGGCTGCTGGACCGCGAACTTGCCGGCACTGACTTTGAAGCTGCGGGGGTGCTGCGGCCCTGGCTGCAGGAACTACCACCGGCTCGCCTGGCCGAGTTCCTGATCGGCGGGCTGACGCCGGCGGACCTGCCTTTCAAGCTGCCCGGCCTCACGGCCGCCTGCGCCAGCCCATCGGACCTGCTGCTCCCCGCCCTTCCCAACACCCTTTTCACTCGCGACAGCAGTTGCTGGATTGGCGACGGTGTGGCGCTGGGATCCATGTACTGGCCCGCTCGCCGTCAGGAAAGCCTGCTCATGGCGGCGATCTTCCGCTTCCACCCTGCGTACGCCGGCAAGGTGACTGAATGGTGGGGCGACCCGGAGCAGCCGCATCCGCAGGCCACGCTGGAGGGAGGCGATGTGATGACCTTGGGCCAGGGCCTGGTGCTGATCGGCATGGGCGAGCGGACCTCGCCGCAGGCCGTGACCCAGCTCGCGCGCAACCTGTTTGCCCGCGGCGCCGCAACCCGCGTGCTGGCTGCCCAGTTGCCCAAATCACGCGGCGCGATGCACCTGGACACGGTGCTGACCTTTTGCGACCGGGATCTGGTGACTGTGTTCCCGGATATTGTGCAGGCCGTACGTGTGTTCAGCCTCAGACCCGGCGATGAACCAGGCTCACTCGACGTCAGGGCGGAAGCCGAACCATTTCTCGACGTCCTCGCACAAGCCCTGGGCCTGCCGAAGTTGCGGGTCGTCGCCACCGGCGGCAACGCCTACGAGGCGGAACGCGAACAGTGGGACGACGGCAATAACGTGCTGGCGCTGTCGCCCGGTGTGGTCATGGCCTACAACCGCAACACCCACACCAACACCTTGCTGCGCAAGGCCGGCGTCGAAGTCATCACCATCCCCAGCGGTGAGCTGGGGCGTGGCCGCGGCGGCAGCCACTGCATGTCCTGCCCGATTGAGCGCGACGCCGCCTGATCCTTTCCCGCCATTGAGGCATCCACGAAAGACGGCCATTCATGAGCTTCAATCTTCACAACCGCAGCCTGCTGGACCTCAAGGATTTCTCCCCGCGGGACATCCGTTTCCTGCTGGACCTGGCCGCCGAGCTCAAGCRCTCCAAATATGCAGGAAACGAGCTCGCCCGCCTCAAGGGCAAAAACATCGCGCTGATTTTCGAGAAAGCCTCCACCCGCACGCGCTGCGCCTTCGAAGTCGCAGTGCACGACCAGGGTGGCCATGTGACCTACATCGACCCGGTCAGTTCGCAGCTGGGGCACAAGGAGTCTCTCAAGGACACTGCCCGGGTGTTGGGCAGGCTATATGACGGCATCGAGTACCGCGGCTTTCACCAGACGGTGGTGGAAGAAATCGCGCGCTTCTCGCACGTCCCGGTCTGGAACGGGCTCACGGATGAGTCGCACCCGACCCAGGTGCTGGCAGACCTGCTGACGATGCAGGAGTTCGGCGAAAAGCCGCTGCACGAACTGTCCTTTTGCTACCTGGGCGACGCCCGCTTCAACATGGGCTGTTCGCTGCTGGTGGGCGGCACGCAGATGGGCATGGACGTGCGCATCGCCGCTCCCGCGGCACTGATGCCACCGCCCGAACTGGTGAGCGAAATGCGAGAACTGGCCAGGACAACAGGCGCGCGCATCACCCTCAGCAACGATCCAACCGAAGCGGTCAAGGGCGCGGACTTTCTCTACACCGACGTCTGGGTGTCCATGGGTGAGCCCGACGACACCTGGAAACTGCGCATCGAGCAACTACTGCCCTTCCAGGTCAACAGCGCCCTGATGAAGGCCACCGGCAAGCCGAGGACCCGCTTCATGCATTGCCTGCCGGCCTTTCACAACCTGGATACTGAAGTGGGACGTCAGATCCACGAGCGCTACGGCCTCAGCGAAATCGAGGTGACCGATGAGGTCTTTGAGTCCGATGCGTCCGTTGTGTTTACGCAGGCGGAAAACCGCATGCACACCATCAAGGCCGTACTCGTGGCCACCCTCGCATGAAGCTGGTCGTGGCGCTGGGCGGCAATGCCTTGCTGCGCCGGGGCCAGTCACTCAGCGCGCAGCACCTGCTGGAAAACATCCAGGGCGTGGCGGCCCAATTGGCCCGCGTCGCACTGCAGCATGAATTGGTGGTGACGCATGGCAACGGGCCGCAAATAGGCCTGCTGGCCCTGCAGAACTCGGCCTACGCGGCAGTGGCGCCCTATCCACTCGATATCCTGGGCGCGCAAACCGAAGGCATGATCGGCTACCTGCTGGAGCAGGAACTCGCCAACCATCTTCCACCCGGGCGCCCCGTGGTCACCCTGCTCACGCGCGTGGAAGTCGATCCAGCCGACCCGGCTTTCGGGAAACCCACCAAACCTATAGGGCCTGTCTATACGGAAGAAGAAGCAGGACGGCTTGCGCAAGCCATGCACTGGCATGTTGCGCCGGACGGGGCAGGCTTCAGGCGCGTCGTGGCTTCGCCTCTCCCAACATGTGTGCTGGGCATGGACCCGATCCGCTGGCTGCTGCAGCATGAGGCGGTGGTGATCGCCGCGGGTGGTGGCGGCATCCCGGTGGTGCGCGCTGCCGGCGGGCGTTCTCTTCAAGGCATCGACGCCGTGATCGACAAGGACCTGACAGGCGCCCTGCTCGCGCACGAACTGGGGGCCGACTGCCTGGTGATTGCCACTGACGTGGATGCGGTCTATCTTGACTGGGGAACGCCGTCGCAGCGCGCCGTTGGCAAGGTGAGGCCGCAGGAACTGCTAGACCAT
>NZ_JBFUAZ010000088.1:0-10100 GCF_056406035.1 Polaromonas sp. P1_E1_2
GACCGGTGGTTTCGGTGTCAAGAACGATTTGGCGCATGGCTGGATTATCGCTGTGCTGGGTCAGTGGATGTTTTTCCGCCGGGCCGCCCCTAGGAAAAATGCGCCCCCTCGGGGGGCAGCGCAGCACACGCAGTGGCAAGCGTGGGGGCTAATGATTCTCCTTTGCATGGTTGATGGAGTATTTGGGTATCTCCACCGTCACATCCGACTGGGCAAGGAAGGCCTGGCAACTCAGGCGCGAATTGGGCTCCAGGCCCCAGGCGCGATCCAGCAGGTCTTCTTCGCTCTCGTCGAGCTCGTTCAGCGATTTGAAGCCTTCGCGCACGATGACGTGGCAGGTCGTGCAGGCGCAACTGAGGTCGCAGGCGTGCTCGATGTTGATCTTGTTGTCGAGCAGAGCCTCGCAAATCGAGGTGCCGGCCGGCGCACTGATTTCAGCGCCCTGTGGGCAGTATTCGGGATGAGGCAGTATTTTGATGATGGGCATGGTTGTCAGTCGGTTCAGACCGCCTCGATGTTTTTTCCGGCCAGGGCTTGCTTGATGCCCCTGTTCATGCGCTGGGCGGCAAAGCCTTCGGTGCCTTTGGCCAGCGCCTGGGTGGCTGCTTCGATTGCGGCCGCATCACCGTGGGCACGCATGTCGGCAAGACCGACGATCAGGCTGTCGATCTGCGCCCGCTCATTGGGGCTCAGCAAGTCGGCATCCGCCGCCAGCGCGCTTTGCGCAGCCAGAATCATTCGATCGGCATCGACCTGGGCCTCGGCCAGTGCGCGAGCCTGCATGTCTTGCTGGGCGGTCGAGAAGCTGTCTTGCAGCATGCGCGCAATATCGTCGTCCGACAGGCCATAGGAGGGCTTCACGTCGATGCGCGCCTCGACACCGCTGACCTGCTCTTTCGCATTCACGCTAAGCAGGCCGTCGGCATCGACGGTAAACGTCACGCGGATACGGGCAGCGCCCGCCACCATGGGCGGAATGCCGCGCAGCTCGAAACGGGCAAGACTGCGGCAGTCGGCCACCAGGTCGCGTTCGCCCTGCACCACATGCAGCGCCAGCGCGGTCTGGCCGTCCTGGTAGGTGGTGAAGTCCTGCGCCATCGCCGTGGGGATGGTCTGGTTGCGCGGCACGATGCGCTCAACCAGCCCGCCCATGGTCTCTATGCCCAGCGACAGCGGGATCACGTCGAGCAGCAGCAGGTCGGCGCCAGTGTTGTTGCCAGCGAGCTGGTTGGCGGAAATGGCCGCACCCAGCGCCACCACTTCATCGGGGTTGAGATTAACCAGCGGCTCGCGCCCGAAGAAACTGGCAACCGCCTTGCGCACCTGCGGCATGCGTGTGGAGCCACCTACCAGCACTGCGCCCTGAATATCTTCCTTCGCCAGCTTGGCATCGCGCAGTGCCTTGCGAACGGCCGCCAGGGTACGCTGGGTCAGGTGGGCGGTAGCGGTTTCAAAATCTTCCGCCTTCATTTCGAAGTTGACGAGGGCTTTGGCCAGTTGCACCGAAAAAGGCACAGGGTTGGCAGCTGAAAGCGCCTCCTTGCAATTGCGCGCAGTGCGCTGCAGTGCCGCCTTGTCAGACGGAGTGAGCGCATCCGCTGCAAGGCCCGCCTTGGCCAGCACCCAGTCGACCAGCGCGCGATCGTAATCGTCGCCACCAAGCGCGGAATCGCCGCCCGTGGCCACCACCTCGAAGACGCCTTGGGTCAAACGCAGTATGGAAATATCGAAAGTGCCACCGCCAAGGTCATAGACGGCGTAAACGCCTTCACTGGCGTTGTCCAGCCCATAGGCAATGGCAGCGGCCGTGGGCTCATTAAGCAGGCGCAATACATTGAGGCCAGCCAGTTGCGCAGCGTCTTTGGTGGCCTGACGCTGGGCGTCGTCAAAGTAGGCCGGCACCGTGATTACGGCGCCATAAATATCGTCATTAAAAGTGTCTTCGGCGCGGTAACGCAGCGTGGCCAGAATCTCCGCGCTGATCTCGACCGGGCTTTTCTCGCCGGCGACAGTCTGCAGCGTGACCATGCCCGGCTTGTCGTTCAACTCGTATGGCAACTGAGCGCGGCTGCCGATGTCGTCAATGCCGCGGCCCATCAGACGCTTGACAGAAGAGATGGTGTTGCGCGGATCTTCCACCTGCGCGGCCAGGGCTTCATAGCCGATTTGGCGCTTGTCGTCCTCAAGGTAGCGCACCACGCTGGGCAGCAGCACCCGCCCCTGCTCATCGGGCAGGCATTCAGACACACCACTGCGCACGCTGGCGACCAGCGAATGTGTGGTGCCCAAGTCAATCCCCACCGCGACGCGTCGCTGGTGCGGGTCGGGCGTCTGGCCGGGTTCGGAAATTTGCAGGAGTGCCATGCGCGGTTGTCGTACTTTTTCTGTAATGCTTTATTGTCCCAGCTGGTCGATGCGTGCATCAACCTCACTGGCAAAGCGCTCAATAAACATAAGGCTTCTGACCTGCTGGGCTGCGGCAGGAAAGTCCTTGTCCACGTCCAGCAGTTGCTCTATTTTTGATAGCTGCTTGCGCTCGTCAGCTGTGGCTTGGGAGGCTATTTCTTCAAAATCTTCAGTTGTTTCGGCATCGTCGAGCGCTTCGCGCCACTGCATCTGCTGCATCAGGAAGTCGTGCGGCATGGCGGTGTTGTTTTCGGCGTTAATGGGCGCACCGTTCAGCTCACACAAATAGCTCGCCCTCTTGAGCGGGTCTTTCAGC
This sequence comes from Polaromonas sp. P1_E1_2, assembly GCF_056406035.1. Lineage (NCBI taxonomy): Bacteria > Pseudomonadati > Pseudomonadota > Betaproteobacteria > Burkholderiales > Comamonadaceae > Polaromonas > Polaromonas sp. P1_E1_2. The sequence continues at coordinate 2,723 of NZ_JBFUAZ010000088.1, forward strand.
CGCTGGTAGGCCTCGTTGATGCGCACCGACCACTGCATGGCCACACGCTGGGCGGCCGTACCCTGAGCCGCGAATTTGTCAGGATGCGCTTCGCGCTGCAAATCCTTCCAGCGCGCGTCAAGCGTCGCGCGATCCTGCGCGAAGCGCTGGGGAACACCGAAAAGCTCGAAGTCGTTGGATTGGAGATTCATGCCGAGAAAAAGCCGCCAGCACAATCAGTGGAGGCGGCTTCAGTAAGGGTGCAGCACGCGATCGACCGCTCGCCCGTCAAACCCGGAAACTTTCGCCACAGCCGCAACGATCACGCTCGTTGGGGTTGATGAACTTGAAGCCTTCGTTCAGGCCTTCACGCACAAAGTCCAGCTTGGTGCCGTCGATGTAGGCCATGCTTTTCGGGTCGACCAGCACCTTGACGCCGTTGTCTTCAAACACGACATCTTCCGGTGCGATCTCGTCGGCATATTCCAGCTTGTAAGCCAGGCCGGAGCAGCCGGTGGTCTTCACGCCAAGGCGAACGCCCACACCCTTGCCGCGCTTGGTCATGTAGCGGGTCACGTGTCGGGCTGCAGCGTCAGTGAGGGTAACGGACATTTAAATCACTCGAAAAAAACAGGTGACGGGTGATGCGTTGATCAGTGCGTGTGCTTTTGCTTGTAATCGTTCACGGCGGCCTTGATGGCGTCTTCCGCCAGGATGGAGCAGTGAATCTTCACAGGCGGCAGCGCCAGCTCTTCAGCGATCGCGCTGTTCTTGATGCTTGCCGCTTCGTCCAGCGTCTTGCCCTTGACCCACTCGGTCACGAGCGAACTGGAAGCAATCGCGGAGCCGCAGCCGTAGGTCTTGAAACGTGCGTCCTCAATCACGCCCGTCACCGGGTTGACCTTGATTTGCAGCTTCATCACGTCGCCGCAGGCCGGTGCACCAACCATGCCGGTGCCTACCGATTCGTCGCCCTTTTCAAAGGAGCCAACGTTGCGGGGGTTTTCGTAGTGGTCTACCACTTTTTCGCTGTATGCCATTTTGTTTACCTCTTTAAGCTGTCTTGAATTGCGGGCCGGCCTTAGTGGGCGGCCCACTGGATGGTGGACAGATCCACGCCATCCTTGAACATCTCCCACAGGGGAGACAGTTCGCGCAGTTTGGCCACGTTTTCCTTGATGGTGGCGACCGCGTAGTCAATTTCTTCTTCGGTGCTCCAGCGGCCAATCGTCATGCGAAGGCTACTGTGCGCCAGTTCGTCGCTGCGGCCCAGGGCGCGCAGCACATAGCTGGGCTCCAGGCTGGCCGACGTGCAGGCCGAGCCGCTGGACACGGCCAGACCCTTGATGCCCATGATCAGCGACTCGCCTTCGACGAAGTTAAAGCTCATGTTCAGGTTGTGCGGCACGCGCTTGTCTGCATGGCCGTTGAGGAACACTTCTTCCACATCCTTGAGCCCGTTGAGCATGCGCTCATGCAGGGCCAGGATGCGCTTGTTCTCTTCATGCATCTCGGCCTTGGCGATGCGGTAGGCCTCGCCCATGCCGACGCACTGGTGCGTGGGCAAGGTGCCCGAACGCATGCCGCGCTCATGGCCGCCACCGTGCATTTGTGCTTCAAGGCGAACGCGTGGCTTGCGGCGCACATACAAGGCGCCAATGCCCTTGGGGCCATAGGTCTTGTGCGAGGTCAGGCTCATCAGGTCGACCGGCAAGGTCGCCAGGTCGATATCAACACGGCCGGTAGCTTGCGCGGCATCGACATGGAAGATGATGCCTTTTTCACGGCACAGCGCACCAATGGCCGGGATGTCCTGAATTACGCCGATTTCGTTGTTGACGAACATGACGCTAACCAGAATCGTGTCGGGGCGGATAGCGGCCTTGAACGCCTCCAGGTCGAGCAGGCCGTCGGCTTGCACGTCCATGTAAGTCACTTCAAAACCCTGGCGTTCCAGTTCGCGGCAGGTGTCCAGCACGGCCTTGTGCTCGGTCTTGACCGTGATGATGTGCTTGCCCTTGGTCTTGTAGAAATGGGCCGCACCCTTCAGAGCCAAATTGTTGGACTCGGTTGCGCCACTGGTCCAGACGATTTCGCGCGGGTCGGCGCCAATCAGGTCGGCGATCTGCTCACGCGCTTTCTCGACGGCGGCTTCTGCTTCCCAGCCCCAGGCATGGCTGCGCGAAGCGGGGTTGCCGAAATGCTCGCGCAACCAGGGAATCATGGCGTCCACTACCCGCGGGTCGCAGGGATTCGTGGCGCTGTAGTCCATGTAGATGGGAAAGTGAGGGGTGTCCATGTGGCTAGCTCTTTAAATTCACAGGCTGGCTGGCAGCGCGATCAATGAAGTCAATGCAATCGGGTCACAAAGGGATGAAGCCGGGCAGACGCCCGGCATCGCTCCATCAGGATTTGGAAAATGCATTGCCCAGTGCGAAGACCGAGTTCGGCGCATTCACGCGGATCGGCTTGACAACCGGCGCTGTGAAAATGGCTTTTTTGACCTGCGGGGTATTCTCGATCACCACGCCCTTGGCGAGCTGGTCTTCCACCAGTTTTTGCAGGGTCACGGAGTCCAGGAACTCCACCATGCGGCTGTTCAGTGAAGCCCACAGCTCGTGCGTCATGCAGCGGCCGCCTTCGCCCAGGCAGTTTTCCTTGCCGCCACACTGGGTGGCGTCGATCGGCTCGTCCACCGACACGATGATGTCAGCCACGGTGATCTCGGAAGCCTTGCGGCCCAGCGTATAACCGCCGCCGGGGCCACGGGTGGATTCCACCAGTTCGTGACGGCGCAGTTTGCCGAACAGCTGTTCGAGGTAGGAAAGGGAAATCTGCTGGCGCTGGCTGATAGCGGCCAACGTGACCGGGCCGTTGTTCTGACGCAATCCCAAATCAATCATCGCGGTGACCGCAAAGCGGCCTTTGGTCGTGAGGCGCATAACAAGCTCCTTTAAATGGCTTGACTGTCGTTTTCACCCTGAAAGCTTGTGGCTTACAGGGAACTCTTCCTCCAGCCGCCCAGGTCAGTCAACCGGTATCGCGGGGGCTTTTGTTGTTCTGGTATTGTTCTTGACTGTTTTCGTCAAGTATAACACAAGCAGGGTTTTTCCCGCTGAGACGGCCCCAAACATGGGGACTAACCCGTAGGCAGAGCCATTTAATGCACCGTTTCGGTGCATTAAATGAACCCAGGGGGCTGGTGGATCTAGGCGCGGGCTTGGCCTGCAGAGGTCAGCGGCACGACATTATCGGTGCCAGGCGCACCAAAAGCCTGTTCCTTGAGGATGTGCAGCTGGTCCCGGACCCGGGCGGCCTTTTCGAATTCGAGGTTCTTGGCGTGTTCGATCATCTGCTTTTCCAGGCGCTTGATTTCGCGGGCAATATCCTTCTCGCTCATGTCTTCCACCAACGCCTTCTGCATCTCGATTTTTTCGGCTTCCTTGCCGGATTTCTCGCTGTAGACGCCGTCGATCAAATCGCGGATGCGTTTGACCACGCTGCGCGGCGTGATGCCGTGCTCCAGGTTGAAGGCAATCTGCTTGTTGCGCCGCCGTTCGGTCTCGTCCATGGCTTTTTTCATGGAGTCCGTGATGCGGTCTGCATACAAAATCGCACGGCCGTTCAGGTTGCGGGCCGCCCGGCCAATGGTCTGGATCRGGCTGCGCTCTGCACGGAGGAAACCCTCTTTGTCGGCGTCCAGGATGGCCACCAGCGACACCTCAGGAATGTCCAGCCCTTCGCGCAGCAAATTGATACCCACCAGTACGTCAAAGGCCCCCAGCCGCAGGTCGCGCAGGATTTCCACGCGCTCGACCGTGTCCACGTCGCTGTGCAGATAACGCACCTTCACGCCGTTGTCGCTCAGGTAATCCGTCAGCTGCTCGGCCATGCGCTTGGTCAGCGTGGTGATCAACACCCGCTCATTCTTTTCGACCCGGATGCGGATTTCCTGCAGCACGTCGTCGACCTGATGGGTAGCCGGCCTCACTTCCACCTGCGGATCCACCAGTCCGGTGGGCCTGACCACCTGCTCCACCACCTTGCCGGCGTGCTCTTTCTCATAATTTGCCGGTGTGGCCGAGACAAAAACGGCCTGGCGCATCTTGGCTTCAAACTCTTCGAACTTGAGCGGCCGGTTGTCCAGCGCGCTCGGCAGGCGAAAACCGTATTCCACCAGCGTGGTTTTGCGTGCGCGGTCGCCGTTGTACATGGCGTTGAGCTGACCGATCATGACGTGGCTCTCGTCGAGAAACATCACGGCATCCTTGGGCAGGTAATCGCACAGCGTCGAAGGGGGCGAACCCGGCGGGGAGCCGCTCAGGTGACGGGTGTAGTTCTCGATTCCCTTGCAGTGGCCGATTTCACTGAGCATCTCCAGGTCAAACCGGGTGCGCTGCTCAATGCGCTGGGCTTCCACCAGCTTGCCGTCCGCGACGAACTGGGCCACCCGCTCGGACAGCTCCAGCTTGATGGTTTCCACGGCGGTCATGACCTTGTCGCGTGGCGTGACGTAGTGGCTTTTGGGATAGACCACAAAACGCGGGATTTTCTGGCGTATGCGGCCTGTCAGTGGATCAAACAACTGCAGCGACTCGATCTCGTCGTCGAAAAGCTCGATGCGTATGGCCAGCTCGGAATGCTCGGCCGGGAAAATGTCGATCACGTCCCCGCGCACCCGGAACGTGCCGCGCGCGAAGTCCTGCTCGTTGCGCGTGTACTGCATGCGGATCAGCCTGGCGATCACGTCGCGCTGGCCCATCTTGTCGCCGATGCGCGCAATGAACCGCATYTGTGTGTARTCCTCAGGCGCACCTATGCCGTAAATMGCGCTGACCGTRCCGACGATGATGGTGTCGCGCCGCTCCAGCACGCTCTTGGTGGCCGACAGGCGCATCTGCTCGATGTGYTCGTTGATGGCCGAGTCCTTCTCAATGAAAAGGTCGCGCTGCGGCACATAGGCTTCAGGCTGGTAGTAGTCGTAGTAGCTGACGAAATACTCGACCGCGTTTTTCGGGAAAAACTCGCGGAACTCGCTGTAAAGCTGCGCGGCCAGCGTCTTGTTGGGCGCAAACACGATGGCCGGCCGACCCAGGCGGGCAATCACATTGGCCATGGTGAAGGTCTTGCCGGAGCCGGTCACGCCCAACAGGGTCTGGAACACCTCGCCGTCGTTGATGCCCTCGACCAGTTGGTCAATTGCCGTGGGCTGGTCGCCCGCAGGTGGATAGGGCTGGAACAGCTCGAACGGCGAATCCGGGAAACGCACGAACTGGCCCGCAGCGGGGTCGGTGTTGACTGAATCAGTTATGACTTCCATAGCTTCTGGCATAAAACCTCGATCAAGCCCCGTTAAAATTCAGGGCAACCAAACAGAATACGACATTCGGCCGAAAATGGAAATTGCAATCCCTATTCGCCTTGTAGTTGCCCCGCTATCGCTTTTTGACACCTCTTGTAGCCTTTTTTCCGGTCAGCTTGTGACCTAAATCCGTGACCTGAACCCCCTATCGTCGCTTTCGCCTTCTTTTTACTTCTCTGAGGATATTTCATGTCTTTGTTTACCGCTGTCGAAATGGCCCCGCGTGACCCCATCCTGGGCCTGAACGAGCAGTTCAACGCCGACGCTAACCCTGCCAAGGTCAACCTGGGCGTAGGCGTGTACTACGACGACAACGGCAAACTCCCCCTGCTGCAATGCGTTCAGGCGGCAGAAAAACTCATGATGGAATCTCCCAAGGCACGCGGCTACCTGCCCATTGATGGCATCGCCGCCTACGACGCTGCCGTCAAGGGTCTGGTTTTCGGCGTCGACAGCGAGCCCGTCAAAAGCGGCCGAGTGGCCACTGCACAGGGCATTGGCGGCACGGGCGGCCTGAAGATCGGCGCCGACTTCCTGAAAAAGCTCAGCCCCAATGCCAAAGTCCTGATTTCCGACCCAAGCTGGGAAAACCACCGCGCGCTTTTCAGCCAGGCCGGGTTCGTGGTTGAAAGCTATCCTTACTACGATGCAGCCAAGCGCGGCGTCAACTTCGAGGGCATGCTCGCCGCCCTCAATGCAGCCGCCGAAGGCACCATCGTCGTGCTGCACGCGTGCTGCCACAACCCGACCGGTTACGACATCACCGCAGCCCAGTGGGACCAGGTGATTGCCGCCGTCAAGGCGCGCAAGCTCACACCTTTCCTTGACATGGCCTACCAGGGCTTTGGCCACGGCATCGCGGAAGACGGCGCCGTCATCGGTAAATTTGTGGCGGCCGGCCTGAGCTTTTTCGTGTCAACGTCCTTTTCCAAGAGCTTCAGCCTCTACGGCGAACGCGTGGGCGCCCTGTCGGTGCTGTGTGAGTCCAAAGACGAAGCCGACCGCGTGCTGTCGCAGCTCAAGCTGGTCATTCGCACCAATTACAGCAACCCGCAGATCCACGGCGGCATGGTGGTGGCCACGGTGCTCAATACCCCCGCGCTGCGCACCCAGTGGGAGCAGGAACTGGCGGAAATGCGTGTGCGCATCAAGGCCATGCGCCAAAAGCTCGTGGACGGCCTGAAGGCCGCCGGCGTCAAGCAGGACATGAGCTTCATTACCGCACAAATCGGCATGTTCAGCTACTCGGGCCTCAGCAAGGACCAGATGGTGCGCCTGCGCAATGAATTCGGCGTTTACGGCACCGACACCGGCCGCATGTGCGTAGCCGCCCTGAACAGCAAGAACATCGACTACGTCTGCGCGTCGATTGCCAAGGTCGTCTGAGGCTGTACTCCCGGATGAATTCATCCGGGACGCGCTGAAAAACCGCCACAACCGGTTCATTCTGGAACACCTGCCTGCGCTGGGATTGCCCGACGCATGGCTGGTGGCGGGATGCCTCTTCCAGACAATCTGGAACCTGCACTCGGGGCAATCGCCCGAAGCCCACATCAAAGACTACGACCTGTTTTACTTTGACCCTGCCGACCTTTCAGGCGCGGGCGAAGCAGCCGTCAATGAACGTGTCGGCGCCTGCTTTGCGGGCCGGGGCATTGTGGTGGAAGCAAAAAACCAGGCCAGGGTCCATACCTGGTATGAGGAGTATTTCGGTTTCCCCTACCCCGCCCTGCAAAGCTCCCGTGATGGTATTGACCGGTTTCTGGTGAGCTGTACGTGTGTCGGCTTAAGGGCAAATACTGCGGAGCGGACGGATGTAGAGCTTTATGCGCCCAACGGCCTGGCGCAGTTGTACGAGGGCAAGCTCAGCCCCAACCCGCTGTGCAACCACCTGCCGCTGTTCGAGAAAAAGGCGAAGGCTTATCAGGATCGCTGGAGCTGGCTGCAGGTTATCCATCCGGAAGTGGCCTGACCGGCCCCCAGCACGGCAGTGGCAAAAGCCAGGCTCCTCAAAGAAAATAGGTTACAGCCCATAAC
>NZ_JBFUAZ010000089.1:0-10098 GCF_056406035.1 Polaromonas sp. P1_E1_2
TGCCGATGGTGCGTATGGACGAGCACATGAAAGCCATGCGCACCATGCACGACCGCATGACGCGCGCAAAAACCCCCGAAGAACGTAGTGCCCTGATGGCTGAACACCACAAACTCATGCAGGAAGGCATGAGCATGATGGGTGGCATGGGCGGGATGATGGGCAACATGCAGGGCCCAGGCAACGACCCGGCCGCGCGCCAACAGATGATGGAAAAACGCATGGAAATGATGCAGTCCATGATGCAGATGATGATGGACCGCCTGCCTCCGGTTCCAGCCAAACCCTGAGTTTTGCAGCGTCGCCAGGGGCGGAGCGCTGCGACTCCAGGAGATGCCAACGGCGGGCTTGACCTTTCCCCTATGGGAGGGTTTATCTTTCCTCGATGCCTGATTTTCAAGCCTGCAACGCGGGAAAGGATGCCCTTCATGAACCACGCCCACTCTCCTCACTCATCTCACTCATCTCAAGCTTCTCACGGGTCCAGCACGGCGGCCGTCGGCGCTGCAACGCCAACCGTCCATGGCGATACCACGGTGGCCGGCGGCACGGTCTATACCTGCCCCATGCATCCGGAAATCCGGCAGGATCACCCGGGCAATTGCCCGATCTGCGGTATGACGCTGGAGCCTGTCATGCCCAGCCTCGACGAGGATGAGAATCCGGAATTGCTATCTTTCACGCGCCGCTTCTGGTGGACGCTGCCGTTGAGCATGATGGTGACGGTCCTGGCCATGTTCGGCCACCAGCTCGGCTGGTTCGACATGACTGTCCAGAGCTGGATAGAACTGGTGCTGAGCCTGCCGGTCGTATTGTGGGCAGGCTGGCCCTTCTTTGTGCGTGGCGCGCAGTCAGTCGCCCACCGCAGCCCGAACATGTGGACCCTGATCAGCCTGGGAACAGGCGCGGCCTTTGCCTACAGCGTGGTCGCCACCCTCACGCCCGGTGTGTTCCCGGAGTCGTTTATTTCCATGGGCCGTGTAGCGGTTTACTTTGAGGCGGCGGCCGTGATCATTTCACTGACGCTGCTCGGCCAGATGCTGGAGCTGAAGGCGCGCTCGCAAACTTCCGCCGCAATCAAGTCATTGCTGGGGCTGGCGCCAAAAACCGCGCGGCGCATCAAGGCCGACGGCACCGAGGAAGACGTGCCGCTAACCCACGTGCACGTGGGCGACAGCCTGCGCGTGCGCCCCGGCGAAAAAGTGCCCGTCGACGGCGTCGTTACCGAGGGCGGCAGCGCCGTTGATGAATCGATGCTGACCGGAGAACCCCTGCCCGTGAGCAAGCGTCCGGGCGACAAGCTGATAGGCGCCACGCTCAACACCAGCGGCGCCCTGGTGATGCGCTCCGAGCGCGTCGGCGCGCAAACCATGCTGTCGCAAATCGTGCAGATGGTCGCGCTGGCCCAACGCTCGAAGGCACCCCTGCAGCGCATGGCCGACCAGGTTGCCGGCTGGTTTGTGATGGCCGTAGTGGCCGTGGCCGTGCTGACCTTTCTGGGATGGGGATTTTTCGGCCCGCAGCCGAGCTGGGTTTACGGCCTGATCAACGCGGTGGCGGTGCTGATCATCGCCTGCCCCTGCGCGCTGGGCCTGGCCACGCCGATGTCCATCATGGTCGCCACGGGCAAGGCGGCTGGCCAGGGCATTCTTTTCCGCGATGCGGCGGCGATTGAACACCTGCGCACCGTCGACGTATTGATCGTCGACAAGACCGGCACGCTGACGGCCGGCAAACCGGCGTTCGACCGCGCAGTTCCCGCAGTGGGCTTCAGCGCCGACGAAGTGCTGCGGCTGGCCGCCAGCCTGGACCAGGGCAGCGAACACCCATTGGCCGAAGCCATGGTGGCCGCAGCACGCGCGCGCGGCCTGGCGCTGGACACGCCAGAGAACTTCGAGTCCGCCAGCGGCATCGGCGTCAACGGGCGTGTAGCCGGCCGGCTGCTCGCACTCGGCAATACGGAGTTGATGGCGCAAGCTGGCGTGTCAGTAGATTCGCTGCTGGCCCAGGCGGAGGCCCTGCGGGCCGAAGGCGCCAGCGTGATGCACCTGGCGGTCGACGGCAAGCTTGCGGGCCTGCTCGCCGTGGCCGACCCGGTGAAAGCCAGCACGCCCGAGGCGCTGGCGGCGCTCAAAGCCGCTGGCTTGCGCGTGATCATGGCCACAGGCGACGGCCTGACCACAGCCAAAGCCATCGCCGGGCGCCTGGGCATTGACGAAGTGCACGGCGGCGTGCAGCCGGCAGACAAGCTGGCACTGGTCAAGCGCCTGCAAGATGAAGGCCATATCGTTGCCATGGCCGGCGACGGCATCAATGACGCCCCGGCCCTGGCCCAGGCCAACGTGGGCATTGCCATGGGCACAGGTACCGACGTGGCCATGAACAGCGCCCAGATCACGCTGGTCAAAGGTGATTTGCGCGGCATCGCGCAAGCCCGGAAAATTTCGGAGGCGACGATCGCCAACATGAAGCAGAACCTCGGTTTTGCCTTCGTCTACAACTCCCTCGGTGTCCCGCTGGCCGCGGGGCTGCTCTTTCCCTTTACCGGCTGGCTGCTGTCGCCCATGATCGCGGCCCTGGCGATGAGCCTGAGTTCGGTGTCGGTGATCAGCAATGCACTGAGGCTGCGCGGGAAGCGTTTGTAACCGGTGCTTAACAGGGCTGACTTCGCCCGGTTTGATTGCTATGCTGCGATGACAAGGCGCCACCCCGGCGCCAGCCAGACTGGGGTCGCCATGGCCACGATCTACAAGGAATTCACCGTCGACGCCGGCATAGACAGCGTCTGGGACGCGCTGCGCGATTTCAACGCTGTGCACCGGCGCCTTGCGCCGGGCTTCGTGGTCGATTGCAAACCTGGCGAAGGCAGCCGCACCGTAACCTTTGCCAACGGCATGGTCGCGCACGAAGTGCTGGTGGGCATCCATGAAGGGATGCACCGCCTCAGCTACACCGTGGTCGGCGGCAAGGCCACCCATCACATGGCTTCGGCGCAGCTGTTTTCCGAGGGCGAAAACCGCACCCGCTTTGTCTGGATCACCGACGTGCTGCCCGATGCACTGGGGGAATACATCGACACGATGATGACCCAGGGCGCGGCGGTGATGCAGCAGGCACTCGGCAGGCCGGCCTGAATTCAGGCCGGCCGCTTGGCCAGCAAGGCCCAGACACCGGCCATGGACAGCAGCGAGCCGCCCGCGAAATTAAAACGCCGCTGAGCGCGCGGTGAGGCCAGCAGTGTACGGGCCGACGCGGCAAACACCGCATACAGCGTGGCGTTCAGGCTGGCCATCACCACAAAGGTCACCGCCAGCACCCAGAGCTGTCGCGTCACGTCGGCGCCGGGGTTGATGAACTGGGGCAGGAAAGCCACAAAAAACACAATGCCCTTGGGGTTGAGTGCAGTGACCAGGTAAGTGTTGCCGAACAGCTTCCACAAGGAGCCAGGCACCTCGGGCGCTGCCGCCTGCATGGGCGAAATTCCGGCGCGCAGGAGCTTGATGCCCAGGTAAAGCAAATACAGGCCACCGGCCCACTTGACTAGCGTGAACCAGAAGGCCGATGCCGCGAGCAAGGCGCCCAGGCCGAACAACGAGACCACCAGCGCCGTCGAGTCACCCAGCGCCACGGCGGCCACCAACGGGATGTTGGCACGCTTGCCGTGCGCCATCGAGTAGCTGATGACCGTCAGGATGGTCGGGCCCGGGATGATGAGCAGGACGGCGGTTGCGGCGACGAAAGCGAGCCAAAGCTGGATGGACATGGTGCGTTGTTCCGAAGTTGTGGATCGATGAAAGGGAGCGTGCTTCATGATACTGCCGGGCGGCCAAAGATGAATCACCTCACCCGCACGGCCCTGCCCGCATTTGCCTAAAATTGCCCATGCCTTCCGCCATCCCGCCCAAGCGCCCCAACGTTGCACCCTCCCCGGCTGCCGGCCTTTTTATCGATGACACCCACACCGCGCGCTGCGCCTGGTGCCAGGCGACGCCCATCTACCGCAACTACCACGACAGCGAGTGGGGCTTTCCGGTGGACGATGAACGCCGGCTCTTCGAAAAAATCTGCCTTGAAGGTTTTCAGGCCGGCCTCAGCTGGCTGACCATCCTGAACAAACGCGAATCCTTTCGCAGCGCGTTCGCCAACTTCGATGCCGAGCAGGTGGCCCGCTTTGGCGAGCGTGACATCAAACGCCTGGTCAATGACGCCGGCATTGTGCGACACGCGGGAAAGATTGCTTCGACCATCAACAATGCCAAGCGCGTCATCGAGCTCCGAAAAGAATTTGGCTCGCTGGGCGCTTTTGTCTGGCGGCTGGAGCCCGAAGCCAAGAGCCGGCCCGCACGCATCACGCACGAGGCCGTGAAAGCCATGCCGACTTCTCCGGCCTCCATCGCACTGTCCAAGGATTTGAAGAAACGCGGTTGGAGCTTTGTGGGCCCCACCACGATGTATGCCTTCATGCAGGCCATGGGCCTGGTCAACGACCATATCGAAGGTTGCGCCAGCCGCAAGTCCGCGCTGGCAGCGCGCACGGCGTTTACCCCGCCTCGCGTGTCGTAACTTAAAGCCAGCGTGCGCGCTTGAAACGCCAATAGAGTAAAGAGCACGCCACCACAATCATGCTGATGGCCATGAGGTAGCCGTAACGCCATTTGAGTTCGGGCATGGCTTCGAAGTTCATGCCCCATATGCCGGCAAACGCTGTGCAGACCGCAAAGATACTGGCCCAGGCCGCGAGCTTCTTGGTCACTTCGCTCTCTTCAATCGTCACCATCGCCAGGTTCACCTGGATAGCAGTGCCTATGGTGTCACGCATGTTTTCGATCAATGCGTTGATGCGCGACAAATGGTCAACCACGTCGCGAAAATAATCCTGCACTCCACTGCAGATCTGAGGAACCCGGCCGCCATAGAGTTTGCTGGCCCCTTCGAGCAGCGGCGCCACTGCGTGCTTGAGCACCATCACGCTGCCCTTGAGTTCGTAGAGCCGTTCGATATTCTTTCGCGCAGCACCGGGCGTGAAGATTTCCTTCTCGATCAGCTCCAACTCGGTCTCGAGTGCGTCGAGGATGGGAAAGTAACGGTCAACCACCGCATCCATCAGGGCGTACAGCACAAAACCCGAACCGTTGCGCAGCAGCTCCGGTTCGCGCTCGCAGCGTTCACGCACGCCCAGAAACCCCTTCTGGCTGCGGTTGCGCACCGAGAGTACATAGTTTTTCCCGGTGAACACATCCACCTCGCCGACGTGGAGCTCGCCCGGCTTGTCGTTGGACTGCTCAATCAGGTGCAGCACCGAAAACAGCGAAGCGCCGTATTCCTCGATTTTTGGGCGTTGGTGGCCGTGCCGGGCATCTTCGACCGCCAGTTCATGCAGGCCGAACTCATGCTGCATTTCTTCAAGCTCTTCCGGCGTGGCGTCCTGCAGCGCCACCCAGACGAAAGCATCGGGACGGCAGATGTAGTCGCTGATCTCGGTGACCGGGATGTCGGCAAGCTTGGTGCCGTTCTGGTAGACCACGCAATTGATAAGCATCTGATGTTTCCCGCAAGTTGTCTGCCTGCATGAATTCTGGCACAGCGCTGATATGCCGTCACGCTGAGATCAGGGTGGGCGGCGCGGAACCACCAGGTTGTAGACGGATTGCTGCAGCACCTCGCCGTGCTGGTTGAGCGTCTGGCTGCGCACCACCGCCCTGCCTCTATCGGGCCGCGAAGCTGAGGGCGTCACGCTCACCACTTCTGTCTCTACATGCAGCACATTGCCGGGGCGCGTGGGTTTGGGCCAACTGATCTCGCCCCCTGCGCCTATGATTCCGCCGGCCAGCGGCAAACCACCACCCACCAGCAGCCGCATCGTGACAGCCGCCGTGTGCCAGCCGCTCGCGGCCAAGCCGCCAAAGAGTGTGGCTTTGGCTGCTTCGTGGTCCAGGTGAAATGGCTGCGGATCAAACTGCGCGGCAAACGAGGTGATCTGCGCCTCATCCAGCGCGTGCTCGCCACTGACGAAGCGGTCGCCGGGCTGCAAGTCCTCAAGGTAGCGCAATGCGGTAGCGGCGGTTTTGGGGACCTTGCTCATGCCTTGTTTTTTCACCTTCAGGCTGCGGCCTTGGCAGCCATTTGCCGCGGCAGCAGCGCTTCGCGGATCGGCAGGTTCACCAACGCGGCGCCTGTGGCCAGCACGATGTCGATGTACCAGACCCAGTCGTAGCTGCCGGTTGCCTGGAATATATAGCCGCCCAGATAAGCACCCAGGAAACCACCCACCTGGTGCGACAACATCACCACGCCGAACAGCATGGCCATGTTGGCCGTACCGAACATCTTGGCGACCAGGCCCACCGTGGGTGGAACGGTCGAAAGGAAGGTCACGCCCATGACGGCGGCGAAGATCAGCATCACGGCCGGGGTCTTGGGCGCCAGCAGGAAGAGGAGTACGGCGAGGCCACGCGTTGTATAGAGCAGCGCCAGCAAGGACTTCATGCGCCAGCGGCCGACGGCCCAACCCATGGCCAGACTGCCGACGATGTTGAAGAGGCCAATCATCGCAAGCGACCAACCGCCAATTTCGGGCGGCAAACCACAGGCCGCTATCACGCCGGGGAGGTGAGTCGCCAGAAACGCCACGTGAAAACCGCACACCAGAAAACCCGCCGCGAGGTAACGATAGCTAGGCGTTGCGATGGCCTGGCTAATGGCTTGACGTGCGCTCAGCGCTTTCGTGCCCGAGGCCGCCGCAGCCTGGGCTGCCAGCGCATTCGAATTGCCTTTCAGCACCAGCACCGCAGGCACCGCCAGCAGCACCAGCGCGCCCAGCCACTGCATTGCACTGGCCCAGCCGACAGCGGCTGTGAGGCCAATGGCGATAGGCGCCATCGCGAACTGCCCAAAAGAGCCGCCCGCGTTGACGATGCCGGTGGCCAGGCCGCGCTTTTCAGGCGGCACCAGGCGTGTGCTGGCGGCCATCAGCACAGAAGGCCCGGCCATCCCGGCACCGCCCGCCGCAAGCACGCCGATGGCAAAGATCAGGCCGGCTGTGCTGGTCATCAGCGGCGTGATGATGGTGCCAATCGCCACCAACACAACACCCATGAAGATCACACGGCCAGTACCGATGCGGTCAGCCACCGCGCCGGCGAAGGGCTGCGTCAGCCCCCACCAGAGTTGGCCGAAAGCGAAGGCCAGGCTGATGCTGCCGATACCCAGTGCGGTCGAAGTATTGAGCGCAGAGAGGAACAGGCCCATGGTCTGTCGCACGCCCATGGTGAGGGCAAAGGTGCCGCCGGCAGCCAGTAGGACCAGCCACATCGCGATGCGGCGCGCCGGCAGTGCAGTGGAAGAAGCGGAAGGCGTGACGCTGGACGGGGAAGGGGAAGGCTCGGGGTTACTCATCATCAGCTCCAGATTCGATGGGGGACAAAAGCTCTAAAGATTCGTTGATCAGGTTATGCAGGGCCAGCACACGCCCGGCGCCCAACAGTGCGTTGAGCTGCTCCTGCGCAGCCCTCCACCGTGATCGGGCCTCCTCACGCTTGGCACGGCCCGCGTCAGTCAGCACCACGGTACGGCTGCGCGCATCGGTGCCTGCGGCGAGCTCAATCCAGCCGGCGTCGATCAGCGGCTTGAGGTTGCGCGTGAGGGTGGAGGCACTCATCTTCATGCCACGCGCCAGCTCGCCCGGTCGCATGGGGCCCAGCTTCAGCACATAAGTCAGCAGGGAATACTGCGTGGTCTTCAGTCCGGCCTTGGTCATTTCCAGGTCGTAGTGGTGCGCGACGCGGCGCATCAGCTGGCGCAGCTTGACATTGGTGCAGCCCTGCACTTTGAGTTCGGCCTGGGTTGACAGGCGGGTTTTCTCGCTCATAATTTGATTGTAGGTACAATCATTGTATATGCAACATTTATAAATGCCATGACCCTGCAAGACACATTGACTCAGTGGATGGAACAAAGCGCCGCAGTGCGCGCCCGCATGATGGACGGCGGCGGCAAACCCGGTCTGGCCCGACCGGAAGACGTCACAGGCAAGACCGGCATGGAAGTGATGCAGGCCATGCTCGCCGGCCAATTGCCCTACCCCCACATTGCTGAAACACTGGATTTCTCCCTGATTGAGGTTGAGCCCGGTAAAGCCACCTTCCAGGGCACGCCGCAGCTCAAGCACTACAACCCGCTGGGCACTGTGCACGGCGGCTGGTACGCCACGCTGCTCGACTCCGCCGTGGGCTGCGCCGTGCACACCATGATGCCGGTCGGCCGGGCCTACACCACCGCCGAACTCAGCATCAACATCGTGCGTGCCGCCTCACACAAGACCGGCCCGCTGCGCGCCATCGGCACGGTGATCCACTGCGGCCGCCAGTTGGCAACGGCCGAGGGCCGCATCGTCGGGCCGGACGGCAAGCTGTATGCGCATGCGACCACGACCTGTCTGGTGTTTGAGGTCGGGGGAGCCAAGGCTGACCAAGGCACCTGATACAAGCCAATGTGGCGGTGAATGGAAATCCCCGACGCATCCACCGCCACGGTCACCGGAAAATTCTCCAGTTACGCCACTTGGCCGGCATGCCCCCCCCCAAAAAGCCGGTTCGATGACCTGACCGAGAGATCCTTGAAGAAGGGCTCATACCAGGACCAAAAATCCCGGCAGACTGTCCGCATGCGGACAATTTATGTTCTTTTTTCGATTCGCCCCGCTATTCAAGCGGAATATGCGGGGAAGCCCCTGTTATATCYGACAGGGTAAGGCTTGATTCAGCCTTGCACGGCGCATAGACTGCGCGAACATCAAAAGAAGAATAAGAGCATTTGGCAAGACAAGCACTCAACCTGGAAATGCAACGCAATGATTACCTCCCCGAACGACCATGCGCCAACCCCCTTTCAGGTTCTGCACCAGCCGATGGATGCTCCAGGCGCCATTTTCCTCACCGGCGGAACACCCTTCATTTCGGCATCTCCCCGGGGAAACTTCGCCGAGGAAATCACGCTCTGCCATCTGGATACTCCGTTAAAGATGGAAAAGGTCCAGAGCCTGCGCGGCCACATCAACCTGCCGTCAGGATGCCGTGACGCGCGGTTTTTTGAACAAGAAAAAAAAGAGACGAATTGGGCTTTGTGTTTGCGTTTGAGTTCCAACGCGTGGTGATTGGCACCTTGAGGCTGGTTCCCATGCACAAGGGGCTGACCTCACTTGAAAAGCTGTTGGCGGAAAAACAATTGATTGAGCCAGAGACCTGCCGAAACAGCTGGGAAATCGGGCGCCTTGTGCTCAATCCTGATTACAGAAGCGGCCCCGATCTTGTGAAGCGATGCATATTTTTGGGTGTTTCGTATCTTGCGCGGCATACCGATGGGCAAGACCTCTTTGCCTCCTGCACGCCGGTGCTGAGCCGCTTGTACAGGCGTTTCGGGTTTTCCACCATCGCCAACAATATACGGGTGGATGGGGCGGACGAATCGTTTGCCCTGATACATGGACAGGTACCGGACATTCTCAAATCGTCTGACTGTCAGTAAGTCATGCACGGGAATATTTCATATTGCAGCCGCATCCTCCACCAGAGACCGGAAGAAGCTGCTGTTGATGGTTTTTCCGCGTCAACAGGATTGAAATATATATGGGCTGGTTAAAAAGACTCTTTGGCCACTATGAGGCTTACCACGCACATGGCAGGCCCTTGCTCAAATACATTGGCATCGTAGGCGCCCTGACCTATGTGGTGTTTTACCTGATACGGTTCACGAAACCCAATCCTCGTCCCTACGATGACCTGGGAATGCGGGTGCTGGTCGTAATTCTCTTTACCGCGCTGGCGATGAAAAATCGCTGGCCCCAGAAGCTGAAGAAATACTACTTCGCCTATTCCTACTGGGCATTGATTTATTGCCTGCCGTTTTTCAACGTATTTCTATCGCTGAAGCGGCACGGAGGTATCCCCGCGATCTCCAACTGTTTTATCGCACTCAGTTTTCTGGTCATGATCGCCGACTGGCGCAACACGATTGCCATGTTGGTAATCGGTTGCGGCAGCGCGGCGTTGCTGTACGTCGCCATCACGCCCAACCCCTCAATCCCCATGGACATGGTGGCCC
>NZ_JBFUAZ010000090.1:0-10095 GCF_056406035.1 Polaromonas sp. P1_E1_2
ATATTGGCGGGCGCAAGCAGCTATTAAGTT
This sequence comes from Polaromonas sp. P1_E1_2, assembly GCF_056406035.1. Taxonomy (NCBI): domain Bacteria; kingdom Pseudomonadati; phylum Pseudomonadota; class Betaproteobacteria; order Burkholderiales; family Comamonadaceae; genus Polaromonas; species Polaromonas sp. P1_E1_2. Next base: position 31 of record NZ_JBFUAZ010000090.1, read on the forward strand.
AGTAGCAAATTAACGTGACGAAAAATTCCGCAGTCAAGTCCGTGGGCGTGTTCTTTCTGGTGGCACTCATGCATGGGGGTGTGTCGGCGCGCACGGCCTCGCCTCCCATCGCGGCCTGGCCCGGAATCGTCACCTATGTGGTTGATGGCGACACCGTCCGGGTGCGTCCGATAGCGGGGGGTAAACCGGTCAGCATTCGTATCCAGGGTATTGATGCGCCGGAAATCTGCCAGCCGGGCGGGGCCCTCGCGCGTGATGCGCTGATGCGCCGGCTTCTGGGCAAGCGTGCGGCGGTGCATGGCCAATACCACGACGACTACGGCCGCCTCCTGGCCAGGGTGGGGTTCAGCGGAGAAGATGCCGGCAAATGGATGGTCGCAAACGGTATGGCCTGGTCCTACCGCAGCCGCGGCAATGCAGGTCCCTATGCCCGGGCGGAAAAACGTGCCCAGGCCGCAAAGCTGGGACTGTTTGCATCGACAAAAGGCGCGCCGCCTGTGTATCCGGCGCTGTTCCGCAAGCAGCATGGAAGCTGCCACTGAAAGGATCCGTGGGGGTCTGCAAAGACTGCTGCAGGATCCAGGCGCCGCGGTGGCTGCATCGCCGCCCGGTCACAACGAAAAAAGCAGGCACAGATTATCTGTAGCCTGCTTTTTTTAGCCACCTGCGCGGTGGCCCGGCTTGTTCAGCCGCTTACGCTCAAGGACGAACGACGATGTCGTTACGCACACCCTTGACGTTCTTCACATTGCGGGCAATGTTTTCGGCCTGGGCTTTTTCAGCGCTGGACTTGGCAAAACCGGACAGCTGAACCGTGCCATTGAGCGTTTCCACCTTGATGGAGGACGCGGCAACGGTTTTGTCCTCGACGAACTTGGCCTTGACTGATGTGGTGATGGCAGCATCGTCAACATAAGCGCCAGCAGTTTCCTGACCACGCCCAACGGCGCAGCCGCTGCCGATGATGGTGATGCCTGCCAGTGCGGCGAATGCAATTGCGCGAGCGTATTTCATATTGTTTTCCTCTAAGTTGGTTTAATCGTCTGGTGCATGGTTAAAAAGGCCTGTCGACTGGCGGCACCACGCCGGCCGACCTGCGGTAATCGTTATTTCTCCAGCCAGTCCTTGAGCTCGTCGGCATGCTCTTCCTCATCGGCAAGAACATCTTCGAGCAGGCGGCGTGTCGTGGGATCCTTGTCGCCAATCAGCGCAATCATCTGGCGATAGGTTTCAACCGCGATGCGTTCGGCGATCAGGTTGACCCGCACCATGGTTTTGAGGTCGTTCGATTCGTCGTAATCCGCATGGCTGCGCTGCAACAGTGTGGCCGGCGAAAAGTCCGGCTCGCCGCCCAGCTGCACAATGCGCCGGGCAATGCGGTCCGCATGTCCGGATTCTTCATTGGCGTGGACCAGGAACTCGTCGGCAATGGGCGGCGACGACACACCGCTGGCCATGAAGTAGTGCCGCTTGTAGCGCAATACGCAAACCAGTTCTGTTGCCAGTGCGTCATTCAGCAGCTTGACGATCGCATCGCGGTGCGGCCCGTAGGCCGGCGTGATCGCGCCGTCATTGAGACTGTTGCGGGCTGCATTCAGCGCTGTTTCATCTAGCACCAGCTCGTCGGGGGCGGTGCGGGAAAGCGTGGAGGTGTTCATCGTGTGTAGGGTGTTTTTTCAGGCTTGTGCGGTGCGCCAGACAGCATGGACAGCAAGGTGCCTGGGAGTTCGGACGTCTTGAGGGCGGCCAGCAGCAAGCCGCCAAGTGATACCAGTCGCCAGGGCCGTAGTACGACCGCCGCAGCGCCTGCCGCGGCTGCAATACCCAATAGCTGCAACGGCTTTTCTTCGGCGTACCTGTCAATCATCGGCCGGGCAATGTCAACTGCCACGCTCACGGGGTGATGCCGCCACCAGCTCCCCAAAGCATGTTTGAGAACGCCCCAGGTTCCGCGGTCGAGAAAGTGCGCCGGATCATTCTCCGGGCCGGCCTCTGGATTGCCCGGGTTTTCTTCATGGTCCAGCTTTTCCCGGCTCATGTGCCGGACAATGGCCTTGCGGCTGCTGGCCAGCCTTTCCTGCGGCGTTGGGGCGGTGAGGGTGGACATCGGTTCAGGCGGCCATGCGCAATGCGCGCGCGTCGCTGTCAATCTGGGCTTTCAACTCGGGAAAGCGTTCATTCGCGAAAGGTTTTCTCGCGCGCAATGCGGCCCCGATGGCGATGGCCAGTGCAATGCCCGGAACCGCCACCAGTGCCCAGTGAAACTGGTTTTGAAGCGCCCCCAGCATGACGGCCGTTCCTGCGAGCCCCAAAAATACGGCGGCCGCCAGTACCGCAATCACCCACGCCACAGCCCGTGCAACCAGCTCGGCACCCGCATCGGAAGCCTCTTCATGAAAGAGCGCCGCGTAAGCAGAGACATGGTCCATGACGAGGTCAGGCCGTTGCACGATGGTGGAGAACAGGGGGTGAAGCATTGGATGGGGCGAATCTGCGTGCAGTGGTCGGTACCGGGGAAAAGCGGGCGGGAGCCTGGCGATCAGTAACGGTTTTGGTTGCGATGGCGTGCAGACGACACCAGCAGCGCGATGCCGGCGCCGACGGCGGCGGCAATCAGCACCGAACGCAGGGGTTGCTCGGCAACATAACGGGTGGTTGCACCTGCGGCATTGGACAGCGACTGCTGTGCGCGATGCTTGGCTTCAGAGGCGATATCGAGGCTCTGACGGGCAAGGTGCTGGGCCTTGGACGCCAGCATGTCAACGACGGGATCCACGCTGCCGCGCAGTTCGCGCACTTTGGTTTCGGCTTTGTCGAATGCCTCGTTGGCATAGCTGCGGGTGGAGTCAACGGCTTTTTCTGCGTTCTGCAGCAACTCATCCGAGCTTTGGCGGGCAGTCTTGGTGGCGGTTTGGGTATTCATGTCAGGTCCTTGGTGAGTTGAGTGAATGACGATGGAGATGCGAGGAGAGAGTGCCGCTCGCTCGTAAAAAGCGTTCGGCACTCTCGGAATGGCTGGATCAATTCTTTCGGAGCAAGCTGATGACAAAGCTCACGATGGCCATGACGGCGAAGATGAAAAAGAGGATCTTGGCGATCTCGACGGCACCTGCGGCGATGCCACCAAAACCGAACACGGCAGCGATCAACGCGATGATCAGGAAAACGACGGAGTAGTGCAGCATCTCGGGCTCCTTGCTTGGCTAAAAGGGGTGGTGCTTCTTTTTGAAACGCCTTCAGCAAGGTTAATGAGTGCCTTCAATTTCCTTCATCGGCTGCCAGCGTGTGCCCCTGTCAGTTCGAGCGGCCATGCCCTGTAGGAGGTGGCCGACATTTTGTTACGCTGGCAGCGCAGCGCATGCCTCGAAAAGCTGAGGGGTGTTGAGCCCTTTGGCGGGCAGGGCGCAGCAGCAGGTGACCTGCCCCGCGCCACGTTCAGAGACCGGTCAAAGTGTTTTGGGCAGCACCGCTGAAATGCGCGTGCCATCGCCTTCGGTGCTGGACACCGTCAGCCGTCCGCCTGCGGCTTCGACGCGATGGCGCATGCCGGCAAGGCCATGGCTTCCCGGGCCCACGCTCTCAAGCTTGAAGCCTTTGCCGTTATCTTTGACTTCTACCGTGATGTAGCTGTCGAAGTTGTGAAGGCTGATCTCGGCTTGCCTGGCTTCTGCGTATTTGCCGATGTTTGTCAGTGACTCCTGCACCAGCCGGTAGATGGTCAGCTGCGCCGAGCCGCCGAGTTCCACAGGCTCCAGATCGGTGGTGATGGAGAGTCCGGAGCGTTCTTCAAACTCGCGTGCGAGGATCTCGAGAGAGGCGACCAGGCCCAGATGCGACAGCGAGGACGGCCGGAGGTCTTCGACAATGCGGCGTTTCAGCGCAATGCCGCTGTTCAGCGTGTTGGTCAGGTGCGTCAGCCGCTCAGCCGCTTCCGGCAGATTGCCTGCCAGGCGGGATTTCAATCGGGCCACATCCAGTTTCGCGGCGGTCAAAAGCGCGCCCAGTTCGTCATGCAGTTCACGCGCGAGGTGGCCGCGTTCGTCCTCGCGCACATTTTGCAGGTGGGTAGCCAGCTCGGCCAGGTTGGCGGTTCTTTCACGTACCTGTATTTCGAGGAAGTCGCGCTCGCGTTGCAGGGATTCCTGCTCGCGCCGGCCGGAAGCAAGCAGCGCCTTGGTTTGAAGGAGGTACATGTAAAAAGCCAGCAAGCCCGCCAAAGCCATGGCCGCAATGCCGATTCGGGAGAGCTCCAGCGCCTTCTTGATCTGAACCTGCCCCTGCTCCATTTTGCTGACGCTGTTGGAGGCCAGTTTCGCGGACTGCGCGCGAATCGCCTCCATATGCTCTTTCCCTACGTCCGTGGTCAGGACAAATTTCCAGGCGTCCTCGTTGCCTTCCTTGCGCATGCGCACGCTCAGGTCCATTTCGGCCAGCTTGCGCGAAACATGCCTGGACATGACGCCGAACTCTGAAAGTTGATCCTGGTAAGGGGTGAACAGCCGGCGCAAGGCATCCAGGTTCTGGTCGATATCGGCCAGGGCGGAGTTGTAGGGCTCGAGATATCGAACGTCGCCGGTCAGCAGGTAGCCGCGCTGCCCGGTTTCCGCATCCAGCATGTGCTGCATCAACCGGTTGATGGCGCCGCGGGTTTGCTGGGCCTCTTCAATACTGGCGGCCGCCTCTGTGGATTTCTGGAAGCTTGCCTCGTTAATGAAGATGAGAATGGCGGCAGCCAGCACCGCCAGGGGCAGGCTGATGGCCATTTTTGGGATCGCAAATCGTTTCACGGCAAACTCCGTTCAGTCATTTGGTGAAAATTTCGTCAATAATGAACACTGAAAATCAATGCGGATGTCCTGCAGGCCATCTTTTTCATTGCGTTGCCCGCTTGCGCAGACCTTATAGAAAGACAGCGACATGATCAAAATTGGAATTGTGGACGACCATGCCATTGTGCGTTCTGGACTCAAACAGTTTTTTTCCGACCAGGTGGACCTGCGTGTCGTGGGAGAAGCCGGCAGTGGCCGTGAGGCAATTGATCTGGTGCGTAACGTTGAGCTGGATATTCTGGTCATGGACTTGTCCATGCCTGGGCAAAGCGGCATCGATGCGCTGGCCATGATTCGCGCCAAGGCGCCTGATGTCGGCATCCTCATTCTGAGCGGCTATCCTGAAGAGCACTATGCGGTCAACCTGATTCGCCAGGGCGCCAGCGGCTACCTGAACAAGGAATGCGATCCATCCGAGATTGTGGATGCGATTCGTGTGATTTCTCTTGGCAAACGCTACATTACCCCGGCGGTGGCAGAGCTCCTTGCGCAGCAGCTGAACCGGCCCAACGACGTGGCTTCCCACGAACAATTGTCCGAGCGGGAGTTCCAGGTTTTTCTCAAGCTGGCCAAGGGTGAAACCGCAGGCGACATTGCCAAGGCGCTTTCGCTGAGCGTGAAAACCGTGAGCACCTACAGGACGCGTGTCATGGAAAAAATGAGCCTGTCCTCCAACAGCGACCTGACCTACTACGCGCTCAAGAACAAGCTGATCGATTGAGTTCAATCTGAAATGGTGCTCTGCTGGATGCAATAGTCCACCAGGGCATCGATTTCGTTGGACTTGTCAAAAACGGCATCGACACCGAGCTGGGCACATCTCTGGCGGATGTCTGCAGTGGCGTAATTGCTGAGGACGACGACTTTTTGCGTGGCGGGGCGGTCACGGCAGGCAGCCAGCACACCCAAACCGCTTCCCTGTTTCAGAAACAGGTCAACAATCGCCAAATCCCAATCGCCGCTGTTCTCGACAAGCCAGGCCTTGCCTTCGTTTTCAGTTTCGGCGGTGCCTACCGCGTCAATGCCTGCCAATTCCTCAAGCGTCCCGATCAGATTCTCTCGAATGGTGGGATTGTCTTCTACGATGTACGTTTTCAGTCTCACTGCTCGGGTCCAGGTGGGAAGGCTACGTGCTTCTCGGAAATATTACAAAAGGCTCAAGAACGCGGTGTCCTTGTTTCCTAATGTATCTTTTTATTGTGGCCCATTCTGCCAGTGACCAAGGGCAGTGCCTGTAGGAGGTTTCCTACGACCCGCTCGAAAAAACTGTAGGCACATGCCCACAGCGTCTTATGGCGCTTGCCGACTGTCCTGTGGGGTGAGCTGACGCACATTTGATTCACTGTAGTTCAACGCGCTTGTAAGGGTGATGGACATTGCTGGCAGCCGCGCATTGTTGGCCATTACAGACTGCCCTTGCAATGGTTTGAACGATTCCTCTCCAGCACATGAACAACGTCTTGTCCTCATCGCCTCTTCTGCGTAGAACACTCATCGGCATTGCCGTATTGGCGGTGATTCTGGTGCTGGTTGCGGTGTTTTTCCCTTGGGACGTGCTTCGTGGCCCGATCAATCGTCACGTATCCGAGCAACTCGGAAGGCGTTTTGAAATTACCCGGCACCTGTCGGTGCAGCTCGGACGTACTGCCACGGTCAAGGCCGACGGGGTGGAAATAGCCAACCCCGAATGGGCCAGCAAACCCTATCTGGTGACGGCAACCGCCGCAGAATTTGATATCCGGCTGTTGCCGCTTCTTTTTGGCCGGGTAGAGTTGCCCCGGATTGTGCTGACCGAGCCGCAGATAGGGCTCCAAATAGAGCCCGATGGCCGCCGGACCTGGGCCTTGTCGCGGGATACGTCCGACGAAGGATCCGTTCCACGGATCGACGCGCTGGTCATTGACCGCGGCACGGTTGACTACCAGGCTGCAGCGCAAGGCGCCAATATCCATGTTCAGTTCTCACTGGCACAAGAAGCAAATGAGCAGTTGCCCCTGAGCTACAAGGCCACCGGCAAATGGAAAAACGAGTCCTTCAATGCGACTGGCCGCACCGGCGGCGTACTCCAGCTGAGTAAAGACCTCGAAGCGCCGTTTCCGGTAGAAGTGAACGCCGTAGCCGGCAAGACCAGCCTCAAGGCCAAAGGCTCGGTCTCCAATCTCGCAGAGCTGGCCGGCATCAACGCGACCTTTGACCTGCAGGGACGCAACCTGGAAGAACTCTACAAGCTGGTGGGCGTTGTGCTGCCTTCAACACCACCCTACAAAGTCCGGGGCAAGCTGGCCAGGCACGGCAAGGTGTGGGCGGCCACCCAGATGCAGGGCGTTCTTGGAGGTTCGGATATCAATGGGGCGCTCAGTTTTGACCAGTCTGCTGCCGTGCCGCTTCTGACCGGCAAGGTCCAGTCCAGGCTGCTTGATTTCGCCGACCTCGCCCCCGTGATCGGCCTGGCTCCATCAGGGAAAGCCACGCCTGCCAGTGCCGACACACCTGTTGCCAGGACTGACAGCGATTCGGCGGCGGCGGCGCCAGGCAGAAAAACGGTGCCCACTGCGCGCAAGGTTCTGCCTGTCGCAGCGCTTGATGTGACGCGGCTGCAGGCGATGAACGCCGACGTGATTTATTCTGCGGCTGATATACGGCATGTGAAAGTACTGCCGCTCGACAAGGGCAGCGTTCATGTCCAGCTGAAATCCGGTGTTTTGCAACTCGACCCGATCTCRCTGGGCATTGCAGGCGGTACGGTGGCAGGGAGTATCCGCATCGACTCCAACCCTGTGCCCGCGGTTTTCACGACACGGTTGGACCTGCGGGCCGTGCAGCTCAACCAGCTCTTTCCTGCCGTTGAAACGACCAGGAGCAGCCTGGGCAAGGTTAGCGGCCAGCTGGACCTGAAAGGGCGCGGAAATTCACTGGCGCAAATGCTGGGATCGGCATCCGGCGACGTCGCCGTGCTGATGGGTAAGGGCGAGATCAGCAATATCCTGCTCGAGTTCATGGGCCTGGACGGCGGAGAGGTGATCAAGTTCCTGGTTCGTGGTGACCGCAATGTGCAGTTGCGCTGTGCTGCTGCGGCTTTTGAAGTGAACAAAGGCCTGATGACCACCAAAACGATTGTGCTGGATACGGCAGATACGGTCATCAACGGTCGCGGCACGATCAACCTTGCCGATGAGACATTGGACCTTGTTCTGGATCCGGCGCCCAAAGACCGCAGCATACTGAGCTTGCGGTCTCCCCTGAAGATTGGCGGTACCTTCGCCTCCCTATCGGCCGGCCCTGACAAGGGAGCCCTCGCGGGACGTGCAGCCGTTGCTATCGGACTGGGTGTGATCAATCCCTTGCTGGCATTGGCCGCTACCATTGAAACCGGACCGGGCCAGGATGAAAACTGTGCAGCGATTCTTGCGAAGGCCGCAGCGTCTGCTGCCGGCTCGCGGATGCCGGCATCGGCCACCAGATAAGGTTTTCCCGCGGCCTTTCAGCCGGATTCTTTCAGGGAATTTTTTTGGCCCCGCCGCCGCACACTGCGCATGCCGCATGGGGCGCAATTTTCATTTCGCTCCATTCCATGTGTTTGCCGTCCAGCATCAACAGCCGCCCGGTCAACGACCCGCTGATGCCGCAGATCAGCTTCAGGGCTTCGGCAGCCTGCGTGCTGCCCATGATGCCGACCATCGGCGCGAAAACGCCCATCGTCGCGCAAAGGGCTTCTTCCAGCTGGTCTGATTCGGGAAACACGCAGGCATAGCACGGTGAATCTTCGCGTCGCGAATCGTAGACGGCGATCTGGCCGTCAAAGCGGATGGCTGCACCCGATACCAATGGCTTGCGGTGTTTGACGCAAGCGCGGTTGATGGCATGGCGCGTGGAGAAGTTGTCCGTGCAGTCCAGCACAACATCGGCGTCCCGGACCAGCTGATCGAGCAGCGCGCCTTCTGCGCGCCGGGTAACCGGGGTGACCACGACGTCGGGGTTGATGGCCGCGATGGACTGGGCAACGGATTCTGCCTTGAACGTTCCGATGCGAGACAGGTTGTGGGCGATTTGCCGTTGCAGGTTGGTGGCATCCACCCGGTCATGGTCGGCGATGGTGATGTGGCCGACACCGGCGCTGCCCAGATAAAGCGCGACGGGCGAGCCCAGTCCGCCCGCACCGACGATCAGCACATGCGACTGGAGGATTTTTTCCTGACCTTCGATGCCGATCTCGTCGAGCAGGATGTGCCGCGAGTAACGAAGCAGCTGTTCGTCGTTCATGATGGGAAACCGTTCAAGCTGCAGGACGGGCTGGCCCGGAAGGGGCAGGGCGGGATCCGGCGCAAGCCGGCTCCGCTCTGCGCATCGGCCTAGTTGTCTTTTTTCTCGTTTTTCGGTTCGACCACGGCTGTCTTGCTGACCAGCACGGGACGTCCCTTGAGCTTGTTGATCGCCTGGGCCAGCTGGAAGTCCTTGTCGCTACCCAGTTCAGGCGGGCGACGCTGCTCAGGTGTCTTCTTGGCTTCTTCTTCAAGGCGCTTCAGGGCCTCTTCGCGAGCCTTCTCGCGGCCGGCGTCTTTCACTTCAGCGCCCTGGCCACTGTTGAGGTGTTTCTCAAGATCGGCTTCGCGGGTGCGCAATGCGGCAAAAGGACTGCCTTCAGCGGTTTCATCGACCATGACGTCAGGCACGATGCCGCGCGCCTGGATGGATTTCCCGCTGGGCGTAAAGTAACGTGCCGTGGTGAGCTTCAGACCCGTATCCGGCCCCAGGGGGCGGACGGTTTGCACCGATCCCTTGCCGAAAGTCTGGTTGCCCATGATGGTGGCACGCTTGTGGTCCTGCAAAGCACCCGCGACGATTTCGCTGGCAGAGGCCGAGCCTTCATTGACCAGCACCACCAGCGGCACGTTCTTGAGGGCAGCCGGCAGGCGCTTGAGCGGGTCGGCGCCGTTGCGTCGCTGGTAGAACTCCGGCGCAGCCTTGTAGGTGAATTTGCTTTCGGCCAGCTGGCCGTTGGTGGACACCACAGTGACGTTTTCAGGCAGGAAAGCTGACGAGACAGCGACTGCCGCATCCAGCAGGCCACCCGGGTCATTGCGCAGGTCCAGCACCAGGCCCTTGAGGTTGGGCTCCTGCTTGTAAATCTGCTCAAGCTTGGTCACGAAGTCGTCGACCGTGCGTTCCTGGAACTGGCTCAGGCGAATCCACGCATAGCCGGGCTCCACCACTTTGCTGCGAACCGACTGGGTACGGA
>NZ_JBFUAZ010000091.1:0-10085 GCF_056406035.1 Polaromonas sp. P1_E1_2
GGCGTGGGCTTCGGTGCTGATGGAGCCCAGCGACATGGCGCCGGTAGCAAAACGCTTGACAATCTCTTTGGCCGGCTCGACTTCATCGATCGGGATGGCTTTGGACGGGTCGATCTTGAACTCGAACAGGCCGCGCAGCGTCATGTGGCGGCGGTTCTGGTCGTTGATCAGCTGGGCGTATTCCTTGTAGGTGTTCCAGTTGTTGGAGCGCGTGGAATGCTGCAGCTTGGCGATTGCATCGGGCGTCCACATGTGGTCTTCGCCGCGCACGCGCCAGGCGTATTCGCCGCCGGCGTCCAGCATGTTGGCCAGCACCGGGTCGTCGCTGAAGGCGGCGCGGTGCATGCGCAGCGCTTCTTCAGCGATCTCAAACACACCCATGCCTTCAACCTGGCTGGCGGTGCCAGTGAAGAACTTGGCCACGGTGTCACGGCTCAGGCCGATGGCTTCGAACAGTTGCGCGCCGCAGTAGCTCATGTAGGTCGACACGCCCATCTTGGACATGATCTTGGACAGGCCCTTGCCGATGGCCTTGGTGTAGTTGTAGACCGCCTTGTCGGTGCTGAGGTCACCCGGCAGGCCCTTGGACAGCTCAGCCAGCGTTTCCATCGCGAGGTAGGGGTGAACGGCTTCAGCGCCGTAGCCGGCCAGCACGGCAAAGTGATGCACTTCGCGGGCAGAGCCGGTTTCAACCACCAGGCCGGCGGTCGTGCGCAAGCCTTCTTTCACCAGGTGCTGGTGAATCGCCGACAGCGCCAGCAGGGCCGGGATGGCCACCTGCGTGGCGGTGATGCCGCGGTCGCTGATGATCAGGATGTTTTTGCCGTCCTTGATCGCGTCGACCGCTTCAGCGCACAGCGAAGCCAGCTTGGCCTCGACGCCTTCGTGGCCCCAGGCCAGCGGGTAGGTGATGTCCAGGGTATAGCTCTTGAACTTGCCCTGTGTGTGCGCTTCGATGTCGCGCAGCTTTTGCATGTCGGCCACGTTGAGCACGGGCTGGCTCACTTCAAGCCGCATCGGCGGGTTGACCTGGTTGATGTCCAGCAGGTTGGGCTTGGGGCCGATGAAGGACACCAGCGACATCACGATGGCTTCGCGGATCGGGTCGATGGGTGGGTTGGTCACCTGCGCGAACAACTGCTTGAAGTAGTTGTAGAGCGGCTTGTTCTTGTTGGACAGCACAGCCAGCGGGCTGTCGTTGCCCATGGAGCCGGTGGCTTCTTCGCCGTTGGCGGCCATGGGGGACATCAGGAACTTGATGTCTTCCTGTGTGTAGCCAAAGGCCTGCTGGCGATCAAGCAATGCAATGCCCGATACAGCGGGGGTGGTGACCGGAGCCGCCTTTGCCGCCTTGCCGGCCACGTCGTCCAGCTTGATGCGCAGGTTTTCAATCCATTGCTTGTAAGGCTTGCTGTGGGCCAGCGTGGCCTTGATTTCTTCGTCGTCGACCATGCGGCCTTGTTCGAGGTCGATCAGGAACATCTTGCCGGGCTGCAGGCGCCATTTGCGCACGATCTTGTGCTCAGGAATCGGCAGCACGCCGGATTCGGAGGCCATGATGACCAGGTCGTCATCGGTCACGCAGTAGCGCGAGGGGCGCAGGCCGTTGCGGTCCAGCGTGGCGCCGATCTGGCGGCCGTCGGTGAACACGATGGAGGCCGGGCCGTCCCAGGGCTCAAGCATGGCGGCGTGGTACTCATAGAAGGCCTTGCGGCGCTCGTCCATGGTGGTGTGCTGTTCCCAAGGCTCGGGGATCATCATCATCACGGCCTGGCTGATGGGGTAGCCGGCCATGGTCAGCAACTCGAGGCAGTTGTCGAAGGTCGCGGTGTCGGACTGGCTGGCAAAGCTGATCGGGTAGAGCTTTTGCAGGTCGGCACCCAGCACCGGCGAAGACATCACGCCTTCACGTGCCTTCATCCAGTTGTAGTTGCCTTTGACGGTGTTGATTTCGCCGTTGTGCGCCACATAGCGGTACGGGTGGGCCAGCGGCCACTCCGGGAAGGTGTTGGTCGAGAAGCGCTGATGCACCAATCCGAGTGCCGAGACGCAGCGCGGGTCGGTCAAGTCACGGTAGTAGGTGCCCACCTGGTCGGCCAGCAGCAGGCCTTTGTAGACCACCGTGCGGCTGGACATGCTGGGCACGTAATATTCTTTGCTGTGCGTCAGGCGCAGGTTCTGGATGGCGGCGCTGGCGGTTTTGCGAATGACATACAGCTTGCGCTCCAGCGCGTCCTGCACGATGACGTCGTTGCCGCGACCGATGAAGATCTGGCGCAGGATGGGTTCTTTTTCGCGCACGGTGGGCGACATGGGCATGTCGCGGTTGACCGGCACGTCGCGCCAGCCCAGCAGCACCTGGCCTTCGGCCTTGACGGCGCGCTCGAGCGCCTGTTCGCAGGCCAGGCGGGAAGCGTGCTCTTTCGGCAGGAAGACCATGCCGACGCCGTATTCTCCGGGTGGCGGCAGCTGCACGCCCTGGCCGGCCATTTCTTCACGGTACAGCGCATCGGGCAGCTGGATCAGGATACCGGCGCCGTCGCCCATGAGCTTGTCAGCGCCCACTGCGCCCCGGTGGTCGAGGTTCTCGAGGATCTTCAGGCCTTGCTGGACGATGGCGTGGCTTTTGTGCCCCTTGATGTGCGCCACGAAACCGACGCCGCAGGCGTCATGTTCGTTTGCACCGGAGTACAAACCGTTTTCTTCAAAATGCTTGATTTCAGCAGCCGTGGTCATGGCAATTCCTCGTCAGTTGGGGATGACGGCGATGCCCGAACGACCGTTAAAGGCCCTGGCAACGCTTCCATCCGCAAGGTTCATAATTTTTCGCAGGGAATGGGAGCATATTGCATTGCAACAACAATGCCAAGCGCTTTAAATGGGGTCAGATTCTAATTAAATGTCGATCAATTTAATCAACAATCAATTGGGGACATATTAAACTCAAGCGCGCCAAGCCTTGATAAATATGAAGTTATTCATCATCCGGGCCCTCAGCTACGCGTAGGGGTGGGCGCCCCGCCTGGTTCCTGGTGACACGGCGCTCCGTGCGCTTTTGCAACTCCGCCAAAAAGCCATCTCCACCCAGGGCCCAGCCACTCAGGGCGGATCGGGTCAGCTGGTCTTGCTGCTCCAGCGTGATGCCGGCGCGCACCAGTTCGGCGTAGGCCACTTCACGGGCGAAGGGCGTGTTGCCCAGCGCCCAGACCAGCGGGTGCGGCGTGAGCAGGCCGTCGACCCGCAGGCCTGCGTAGTGGCCGTAGCTGGACCACGGATAGTCTTTGACCTCGGCCACCAGTCCCGCGCGGACCGGATTGAGGTCCATATAGGCCATGCAGGCCAGCAGGTAGCGCTCGGCCTCGATCACGGTGGCCCGGTAACGCCCTTCCCACAAGGTGCCGGAGCGGCCCTGGTTGTCGTTGAAGTAACGCACATAGCGCCGCCYGGCAGCCTGCATCATCTGCGGCAGGCTGTCCGCTGTGGAAGGCGTCGCCAGTAAGTGGAAATGGTTGTCCATCAGCACGTAAGCATGCAGGGCAACGCCGAACTTGCGGGCGCTTTCTTCAAGCAACGCCAAAAACACCTGGTGGTCGGCGGCCGAAGAAAAGACAGTTTGCCGGTTATTCCCCCGCTGGATGATGTGGTGCGGGTAACCGGGGAGCGTCAGCCGGGGAAGACGGGCCATGGGATGCAATGCCTGAAGTTTGCATCATGATATTTGATCTGACCCTGATTTCCTGCTCCGCACTGAGTCCATTGGGCGCCGTTGAAACGACGGGAAAGAAGACGCTTAACGGACAACTTTGCCGTCAGGCGTGATGGTGACCAGGTCAATCGCACGCACCGATTCGTATTTCTTGGGGCGCAGGTTCACACGAAAGCCGCCCACGTCGTAGTCCGTCATGGTTTCAAACGCCTTTTGCAGACCTGCCCTGTCGGGTTTGCCGCTGCCGGCCGCACTGCGGCGTACGCCTTCGGCAAAAGTACGGGCAGCAATATAACCCTCCACACTCTCGTAACTCGGCGTCTGGTCCGTCTGGTTCAGTACATCCAGGTATTCCTTGATGATGGGCGTACCCGTGCTGCGTGGCGACGGCACCACCTGCGAGATCACCACACCGCCTATCTCCTTGCCCAAGGCACTGAACAGCGGATCGATACCCACGACGGAGAAATTGAGGAACTGCCCGCCGAAGCCGGCCTGGCGCATCTTGCGGATGAACGCTGCCGATGAATTGAACAGGCTGACCTGGATCACGGCCTGAGGTTGCGCCTTCATCAGCTGCGCCACTGCGGCATCGACCTTGTCGCTGTTGACCGGCGACAGGGCGCTGCCAACGATGGCCGGGCGCTTCAGGTCGATCAGGGCCTGGTTCACCGCTGCAAGGCCGCCCCGCCCCATGGCGTCATCTTCGGCAAATACACCGATACGGTCCTGGTTGAGGGTGGCACAGTGGCGCGCAATTTTGTAGGCCTCATCGGCCAGCGCCGGACRCACATGAAATATGTTTGCCAGCGCAGGATCATGCAATGCGTCCGACGCCGCAAAAGGTGCGAAAAAGAGCGCCCCGGATGCCTTGGAAGCGGCAAACGCGGCATCACAGCTGGCTGTACCGGCAAAGCCGAACAGCGCATCGACGCCTTCGTCGATCAACTGCTTGGCATTGGCGGCAGCCTTGGCCGGGTTGTAGCCGTCGTCGAGTGTCTTGACTTCTATCTTGTGGCCGCCGGCACCGCCCTTTGCATTGATGGCATCGAAATAAATCTTTGCTCCATTCAGATACGCCAGACCGATCTGGTCGGCTGCACCTGTCAGGGGAACCGATTGGCCAAGAAGAATCTTGCGGCTGGTTTTGCTTTGAGCCCAGAGCGCAGGGCTTGCTACCGCAGCGCCCGCGGAAACCCCACGCAGAATTAGTTGACGTCGATTGAAACCCATGAGAACACCTTTTGAGAGACGAAATAGCCAAAGCAGGTTTGATGCCCGTACCTCAGCATGCGCTCAATATTCCGAAGAAATGTCACAAATTGTGCGCAGACCCTCAGCGTAATCGGTGCAACCCTCAAAAACCACCGTGGAAATGCCAACACGTCATAAGCCTATGCGCATGGGGCGCCAACATACGCCCGTTCAAGTGCGTTGGCGGGCAGATCCAGGCAGACGATCAAGCAAGCTCGCCAACACGAGGGCGATGGCGCAGCCGGCCGTCGCAAGCCAACCCGTCCATTGCCATCCTCCCGCAGTGCTGGCCACCCAGGCAACCAGCGGAGGACCGGCAAATTGCCCCAGCGCCGACCACTGCTGGACCCAGCCAACGGTGGTCGACACGGCATCACGGCGGGGCGCAAGCTGGATGGCCAGGCTAAACAGCGTTGCGGGGATCAGGCCACCCACCATCGAGAAGACCAGTATGGCCACGTACTGTATTTCCGGGCGCAGTTGCACGGCAAATGCGAGCTGTGCGCCTCCAGCCATCGACAGGAAGCCTGCCCCAAGCAGAACCACCGGTCGTACACCACGCTCCAGCAGCCTGCCTGCCGCGACGTTGCCGATGATATTGACGGCAGCAGCAAGCGCCGTAAGCCATGCCACCCACACACCGCTCACGCCAGCCTGGGTGTAGATGGACGGCAGGAAACCGACCACAGCAAGCCACTGTCCCGAGTACATCGCAAAAGCAACAGACATGTACCAGGCTGCGCGCGACCGCAGCGTCGCGCGGACAATATCTCCGCCACGGAAATGAGGAGCCGGCGATTGCCGGGGGGAGATGCCATCATGCAGATGCCCCTGTGCAGGAACTTGCCACGCGACCAGCAAAGCCAGCACTGCGGCCAGCGCGGCCAGAAGCCACCACAAGATTCGCCAACCCCAGTCAGGTGCGGCCAGGCCGATGATCATGGGGCCTCCCAGCAAGGCCAGAGAGGCGCCCAGCGGCATGTAGGCGCCCCATACTCCCAGCATGCCATTGAGCCGCTCTTGTGGCACCAGCTGGCGGATCAGGGCTGGGGCCGGTAACACCACCCAGAGGAATCCCAGCCCTTCGAATACACGTGCGGCGAGCAGCCAATGCACATCGGGAGACACGCCGCCCAACAGACCGGCACCGGACAACACCAGCAACCCGGCCACCATGCTGCGCTTGAGGCCGGCACGCTGCACAACAAGCCCGATGAGCAGCCCGAGCACCATACCCGCCAGCTGCACCAGCGACAGCAGAAATCCGGCCTGCAGCAATGTCACGCCCAATACCTTTCCCAGTACAGGCAGCGCAGGCGGTAGTTTTCCCACGTAAAGGGCGGCCACCACACCGGCAGCCATCACGTACCAGGCCGCGTTCGGGCTCGGGGTTGTTGTTGGCCGGGGCTCCGTCACGCTTGCTGCCTATGGGCCGCTACAACTCCACCTAAACCGGAAAAGCTGCGCGCCCCTTAAGGCGCTCATGCTCTTTGGCGGCGAAGCGGTCTGTCATGCCGGCAATGTAGTCGGCGACCACCCTCTCGGGTTTTGCGCCCGCCGCATGGGGGGCATCAATGCCGTCAAACCGGTCGATGTGAGCCTGCGGCATCTGGGCCGGGTCGGCCATATAGGCTTCGAACAGGTCACGGACTACCTGCTTGGCAGCCTGCGTGGTTTCCACCACTTTCGGGTGGCGGTACAGGTTTCGCAGCAAAAAACGTTTGAGGGATGCAGACTGCATCGCCATTTCTTCGGTAAAACACACCAGCGCCGGATGCCTGCGAACTTCGTCCACGCTGGCAGGTGCAACCTTGTGAATCGCAAGCGATGTCGCATCCATCACGTTATAGACCTGGGCACTGAGCATGCGCCGTATGGTCTCAAACAGCAGCCGCCGGCCTTTCAACGCCCGGTGCGCCAGTTGCGTTTCCCGGCAGTGTTGCGCGAACAGCTCGACACCCTCCAGTTGCTCCAGGGTTAACAGGCCGGAGCGCACGCCGTCGTCAATATCGTGCGCGTTGTAGGCTATTTCGTCCGCAAGATTGGCCAGTTGTGCCTCCAGACCGGGTTGCTGCCAGCGCGGCCCGTCAGCGGGCTCCACGAACCGGCGGGCAACACCGTCCGGCTCGCGGGCTTCAATATGGCGTGCATTGCGCCTGGAACAATGCTTCAGGATTCCTTCTCGCGTCTCAAAGGTCAGGTTCAGCCCGTTGTAGGCCGGATAGCGCTCCTCAAGGGAATCCACCACGCGCAGGCTTTGCAGGTTGTGCTCAAAGCCTGCGCTGTCTGGGTTACAGGCTTTCAGACACGCGTTCAAGGCATCCTGACCGGCATGACCGAACGGCGTATGGCCCAGGTCATGCGCCAGCGCAATGGCTTCCACGAGGTCTTCGTTGAGCTGAAGCGTGCGGGCGATGGACCTTCCCAGCTGGGCGACCTCCAGCGAATGAGTCAGACGGGTGCGAAACAAATCACCTTCGTGATTCAGAAACACCTGGGTTTTGTACACCAGGCGCCGAAAAGCGGTGGAGTGCACGATACGGTCGCGGTCGCGCTGAAACTCGGACCGGGTTGGCGCAGCAGGCTCGGCAAAGCGGCGGCCGCGCGAACGCGACGGGTCACAGGCGTAGGGCTGGAGRTTCATGGATTAAGCATAAAAATGACCGAAATCCCATACCGTATAAGCGCAAACAGCTCCTGAATTGATAGCAATTTCAGGTACTTCTTCCATATTTTCCGCCGCTTATTCACAGCACATATCTATGACAGTGCGCACCATGGCATCCGGTGCACTGCGAACGGCTGCCTTCCCGGGGCCGTCGATCACAACAAACCTTATCTCACCCGCTTCGGATTTTTTGTCGATGCGCATCAGTTCGAGATAGCGGCCGGCATTGTCGGTGGTTGACAGCACAGGTCCTCGCACCGGCAGGCCGCATCGTCGGACAAGATTGGTCAGGCGTTCCGTAAAAGGCTTGTCAACCAGGCCCAGACGCTCTGACAGATGCGCGGCCATCACCATGCCGCAGCCCACACCTTCGCCATGCAGCCATTCCCCATAGCCCAGGCCGGATTCAATCGCGTGGCCGAAGGTGTGACCGAAATTCAGGATGGCCCGCAAGCCCGACTCCCGCTCGTCCTGGCTTACAACCCACGCCTTGATCTCACAACTGCGCCGGATGGCGTGGGCCAAGGCCACGGGCTCCCTGGCGAGCAGGTCCTGCAAGTTGGTCTCGATCCATTCAAGGAATGCCATGTCGGCAATGGGGCCGTATTTAATGATCTCGGCCRGGCCCGCACTCAGTTCGCGAAAAGGCAGCGTCGCCAGGACATCCAGGTCGCACACCACCTGCAAGGGCTGGTAGAACGCACCGATCATGTTTTTGCCCAGCGGGTGGTTGATCGCCGTCTTGCCGCCTACCGAGGAATCCACCTGGGCCAGCAATGTCGTGGGCACCTGCACAAATGGTACGCCGCGCATGTAGCTGGCCGCGGCAAAGCCGGTCATGTCGCCGACCACGCCACCGCCCAAGGCAAACAGCACCGTCTTTCGGTCGCAGCCGTTTTCCAGCAGCGCATCAAAAATCAATTGCAGGGTTGGCCAGTCCTTGTGGACTTCACCATCCGGCAAGGTGACCAGCAGCACCTTGTCATAGCGTTGCTGCAAGGCCCGGGTGAGTTGCACGGCATACAGCGGGGCCACGGTGGTGTTTGACACCACCAGCGCCGTCGCCGCTTTGGGCACGTCCTGATAGGTATTGCTGCTTCCCAGAAGCCCGCTGCCAATGACGATCGGATAGCTGCGTTCGGCCAGATCAATCCGGATTGTCGCAACGGCGGAAGAGGAATTTTCTTGCATGGAAGAAGTGTAGAGGCTTCCACCCTTTCCAAGGCTTGCCAATGGTTATGGCCGGTCGGGAGGCGGAGCCATCACGCCTGCCAGCTCCAGCTGCATCAGGATCATGTTGACCAGCGTAGAGACTGAAGGGCGGCCTGTTTCAATGACATAGTGTGCCGTTTCCCGATAGAGGGCGTCACGGGCGGCGTAAAGATCCCTGAGCCGCGCCAGCGGATCGGCCACCTGAAGCAAAGGGCGGTTCTGGTCATGCCGCAAACGGCGAAAAACCTCTTCGGGGATGGAATGCAGGTAAACCACCTGCGCCCGCTCCCTAAGATGTTGCCGGTTGGCGGGGCGCAGCACAGCCCCGCCGCCGCTGGAGAGTACGCAAACCTCACCCTGAGTCAACTCATCGATGACCAGCTGCTCGATGTCGCGAAATGCGTCTTCACCTTCGCGCTCAAAAAACTCACGGATAGAGCAACCGATACGTTGTTCTATCACCTGATCCGAGTCAATGAACCGCAACCCCATTCTTCGGGCAAGATGCCTGCCGACGGTGGATTTCCCCGACCCAGGCAAGCCCACGCAGGCGATTCTCAACGGATGTGCATTCAATTGATATGGAGGAAAGGTTGCCCAGAAGCATGCCAAGCAACTACACAGAGGACTGGCAGTCCCACGCGCAGTCCTTCAGCACGACGCCTTCTTTACCTACCGCCCTCGAACTCGCCCAAGGCGATCAGACGGGTGGTCGGAATTAACGCAGGGCAGATCCGTTAGTCAGCATTTTGGGTGTGATGAACACCAGCAATTCAGACTTCGTGGCAGATCGCGTTCTTTGTTTGAACAAATTGCCAACACCGGGGATGTCGCCCAAAAGCGGGACTTTGGTTTCATTGTCACGATCATTTTGCTCAAAAATGCCGCCAATGACCACGGTTCCACCATTTTCCACCAGTACCTGCGTTTGAATATGCTTGGTATCAATCGCGAATCCGTTCGCTGTTTCACGTCCCACGCTATCCTTGTTCACGTCCACTTGAAGGATGATGTTCCCCTCCGGCGTTATTTGCGGAGTGACTTCGAGCTTCAAGTTTGCCTTTCGAAAGGCAATAGCGGTGGCACCACTGGAAGTCGCCTGTTGATAGGGAAGCTCTGTACCCTGTTCAATCAGAGCCTTCACCTGATCAGCAGTCACGACACGTGGACTGGAAACAATTTTCGTCTTGCCATCTGCTTCAGATGCAGAAATCTCAAGATTAAGGAATCGTGTCTTTGCGGCAT
>NZ_JBFUAZ010000092.1:0-10037 GCF_056406035.1 Polaromonas sp. P1_E1_2
GTCAATGCACTGGGTGAGGTGATCAAGTATGTTTATGATGCGGCCGGCAACGTCATTGAGCGCGTGGCCTATGCCAACCGCGTGGCGATGTCGGGCGGCGGCGCCTGGGTGGCGGGAACCCTGCCCGCGCCCGTGGCAGATGCTGCCCATGACCAGCGCCTGCGCACTGTGTACGACCAGCTTGGCCGCGCCGTGCTGTCCGTCGACGGAACAGGCGCCGTCGTGCGGCAGACGTTTGACGGCAATGGCAACGTGCTGGAGCGACTGGCTTACGCCAGGCCTATAGCGCCGGCCACCAGTGCCACCGCTGCGGCCATCAACGCCGCCGTCGTGGCTTCCGGCAGCGATGTGCGCGAGCGCAATCTGTACGACCCGGCCAACCGGCTGGTGTACCGCGCCGACGGCGTCGGCGCCGTCACCCGCTTCGTCTACGACGCCAGCGGCAACGCCGTCAAGACCATCCAGTACGCCACGGCCATCGCCGGCTCGGCCGCGCCGGCCAGCGTCAGCGCCTCTGCCGCCGACCGCATCACCGTGTTTGCCTATGACAAAGCCAACCGCCAGACCTTCAGCGTCGACGCGCTGGGCGGCGTGACGAAATTCATCTACGACGCCAACGGCAATGTGGCGCAAAGGCTGGCCTATGCCGCAGCCATTACGCCGCCCACGGCAGCCGGCACGCCCAGCGCCCAGGCAATCCAGTCCGCGGTGGTCCCCGATGCCGTCAATGACCGCATCGAGCGCTTTGCTTACGACCTGGCCAACCGCAAAGTCTTTGGCATCGACGCCAACGGCGCGGCCACCGAAACGGCATTCGACGCTGCTGGCAACGCCGTGCAGCTCAAGCGCTACGCCGTGCTCGTCAATGTGTCGACCCTTGGCGCCACGGCCTCCGAAGCCGCGGTTCGCGCCTTGCTCGTGGCCGACGCGGCGAACGACCGGCTGGAAAAACGCGTGTTCGACGCGAGCAACCGCCAGGTCTACGGCGTTGACGCGCTGGGCTACGTCCGCAAGACGGTGTACGACGGCACAGGCGCTATCAAGGGCGTGACCGAATACGCCCTGGCCATACCGGCGGCCACGGCCGGCACGGCCAGTGCGATCGCAGGCGCCATCGTTGCTTCGGCCGCGAATGACCGCAGCAGCAGCTTCGTCTATGACGCCGCGGGCCGCCTGGCGGGCAGCACCGATGCGTTGGGCTTCACCGAATCGTTCACCTACAACGCCCTCGGCGAAAAACTCAGCTTCACGAACAAAAAATCTGCGACCTGGACCTACGACTACGACGCGGGCGGGCGTCTCGTCCAGGAAACTTCACCTCAGGTTGCCTTGACATCCGTGGTGGTGAATGCGAACGGCAACCTGGAGGTCAATGAGGCCGCCTCCGGCGCGGCAGGCATCGTCACGCGCCTGGCATACGACGCGCTCGGCAACCTCGTTTCCCGCACTGAAGCTTTCGGGCGTGCGGAGCAGCGGCTAACCAGCTATGAATACGACGCCCTCGGCCGGCAGGTCAGGACGACCTACCCCGCGGTGGGCGTGTACAACGCCGCCACCGACAACCTGACGACCAACGGCGCGACAGGCTTGGCCACCCGCACTGAAACGCAGCAGACGCTGTTCAGCCAGGTCAGCTACGACATGCTGGGAAACGCCATCGCCAACCGCGACGTCGCCGGCAACTTCAGCTACAAGGCCTATGACAAGCTTGGTAATGTCAGCTATGAGGTCGACAGCCTGGGCTTTGTGACGGGCTACACACGCAATGCCATGGGCGAGGTCACCCGTCTGGTGCGCTTTGGATCGGCGACGACTTTGCCGAGCGGCAACCCTGCAAGCCTGTCGGTGGCTCAGGTCGATGCCGCGGTCAACGCGGCAGGCGTCAACCACGGCATGGACCGCAACCTCCTGACCCAGTATGACCGTCTGGGGCGCGCTGTCCGGATCACCGAGCCGCAGACCTATGTCTACGACCCGGACGCCGCCAATGGCAGCCAGTATTTCATTGCGGGAAAAACCACCCGCAATACCTTTGACGCCTTCGGCAACCTGATCCGCGTCGCCTTGCTGAAAAACCCGGCGACTGATACCTGGACATCGACCACTAACTATTTCGACAAGCGTGGCCAGCAAACCGCCAGCGTGGACGCCTTGGGCTACCTGACAACCCAGGCTTTCGACGCCGCTGGAAACGTTAGCGCGCACACCGAATTCGCCACGGCGCTCACGGGCTGGAACAGCGCATCTCCCGCCGCTGCCGCGCCGACCGCCCCGGGCAGTGCCGACGACCGGACCACCCTATATATCTTCGACCGAGGCAACCGCAAGACCTCGGAAGTCAGGGTGAACGTCGAGTACAGCGACAACAGCAACGCGACCAGCGTACGCGGCAACCTGAGTACGACCTACGGATACGACAGCGTCGGCAACCTGACCCGCACGACTGACGCCGCCGGTGCCTCCACCTACAGCTACTACGACGCCATGGGCCGCGTCACCGCGATCGCCGCCCCTACGCGAGGGGGTGTGGCCGACGGCAGCTCGTTGACGCCCTTGACGGTGTTCCGCCGCGACGCCTACGGCAATGTGGTCGTCAAGACCGATCTGTCCAGCGGCGCCAGTGCCGCGAACGAGAGTGCTTACACGGCAGCCGCAGCAAATGCCGCAGACCGCACAACCATGGCGTACTTCGACCGCTCGGGCCATGTGACCCAGCTCGCGGACGCGCAAGGCTACAACCACTACAGCTCCTACGATGCGCATGGYAGCATCGCCAAGGAATGGCAAGCCGTCACCGGCAATGACGGTGTCACCAGAACACTGTTTCGGGCTTACCAATACGACAAGCTGGGCCGGCAGACCCACGTCATTGACCCGGCTTCCACCACCGTGCTGCAAGGTGGCCTCAACACGGTACAGGTCGGCTCAGCCACCACAGTAGCGGATGAGGCAGGATCGCTGACCCTGGTGGGCAGCAACAGCGTGTCCCTGACGTGGTCCAGCCTGGTCAATGCCGCGGGCGGCTTGGTGCGTGTCCAGGTCGACTACCAGACGCTATCGACCTACACCCCGATCGGCTCCAACGAGTCCGGCATTATCTATGGCGGCACGCCCAGCCATGCGGCGAGCCAGGTACAGGATTTCGGCGCCGCCGCCGCGAGTGGCGGTGTCACCCTCGGCTGGGGCAACGCCAGCGCGACGGACGGAGGCATGTCACAGCTCAGCTACATCCGGATCTGGCAACAGGATGCTGGTGGTAACTGGATCGCCAAATGGGAAGGTAGCGCGGCGCAGGCGACCGGTTCCGGCATCACCACCGTCAGCCAGGCGCAGGCCGGCGTGGTGGACACGGCGGTTGAGTACAACGCCTTCGGAGAGATGACGCGCAAGGGCGTCAATGGCGGCCGTCAGGAGTATTTCGACTATGACAACGCCGGCCATATCTGGCGGACCAACGGCGGTGACGGCGTCGACAAGGTCGCGCTCTACGATGTGCAGGGACATCAGACGGCCGACATCCGCAGCGCCGGCTCAGGCCGGGCCAATACCAACTTGCTGGCTTTCACCAGCGCTGACCAGGTTGCTGCGCTGACCGACGTGCGCCGCACCGACATGCGCTACGACGCAATCGGCCATCTCACGCAGCAGCTGCAGCCCGAGCGCCTGCAGACACAAGGCGGAGTGCTGGTGCGCCAGAACGCCACCCACGCTTATGTTTCCTCGTCTTCAAGCATCATCGGGCGCGACGAATCCGGCAACATCCTGGGCTGGACCGGCACCAATAGCGTGTCCCTGAGCTGGACCTCCCTCGCAAGCCTGGGCAGCGGCGACATCAAGGTAGTCATGGACTATGTGACGCCGGCCTACACCAGTCTTTTGGGTGCCACCATCATCGGCACCGACGAGGCCGGTCAACCCATCTATGCCAGGGACGAAGCCGGGAACATCATCGGAACGGTTGTGCAAGGCGGCGGTGCCGCTGGAAGTCGCAGCCAGATATTGACCGGCGATCAGGGGGCCAGTGGTGTCACCATGAGCTGGCAAGACCCTGCCGGCACCATCAATGGCGGCCTCAGCCGCGTCACGCGCCTGCAACTCTACAAAAAGGACCTGCAAGGCAACTGGCGGCAGATCAGCGACCAGACCAGCCTGGGCTACGCCGGCAACAGTATCGAAGTGGCCGTGCCGACCGACCCCGGCACAGACATCCAGCTGCAGTTGCGCCCTGCGGGAACGGCCGGAAGCGGCGGCTGGAGCAACGTCAGCCTGATCAATTTTGGCGATGCGCTGCGGCTTGATGCTTCCGCGCTCAGCGTCGGGAATTATGAATACCGGGTGTTGACCACGCCGCCCGGCGCTGCGACACGGACTACGGCCACCGGCACCCTGTCGATGGCCATGCCGGCGCTCTCGACCATCAGCGCACCGCTGGGGTTTGTCCAGACCGGCGTTTACGGCTGGGCAAGCCCGGGTGCGGGCGTCGAGCAAGTCTTGCGCGTCAGGCCTGCCGGCAGCACTGGTGCCTGGCAGGTCCGTACAGTGGTTCCGCGCGGTGGTGGCTATGACGGCGCCGACGTAAGCAACCTGGGTGCGGGCACTTACGACTACGAACTGCTCTGGACGCACGCCGGGGAGGGAGCTCCCTATGCGCACGCCACCGGACAGATCGCGGTCGTCGCGGCTTACACCCAGACCCAGTGGATCACCCCGGCCAACCCCGCCAACTACATTACCGGGTACACGAACGCCCAATACAGCGCGCCGGTCATGGTGCAAACGGTCACCTACAACGAAGCCGGTCAACCCGTCTACACCACAGCGTTAGGGGCCAATTACCAGTGGAGTGGCAATGTCGTTGTCGGCGTTCCTTACCCCGTGTGGACGCTGACCAGCTACACCACGGCGTACTACACCGTGCAGGTGCCGACACAAGGGCCGCCCATCATCGTCGGGTACGACGAAGCCATGCAGCCGATTTATGCGCGCGATGAAGCCGGCAACATCCTCTATCAGACGATCTACGTCCCCACGACTTACAGCTACCAGGCACCGGTGTATTCGAACGTGTGGTATTTGCCGCCGGACCCGGCCCAGTACATGACGGTCCCGAGCAAGCCCATTTACGGCCCACCCATCGCGTACCAGGTGGTTGTCGGGTACGACGAAAGCACCGGCTACATCTACGGCACGCAACTGGCCGAGCACTACCAATGGAGCGGCAATGTGGTGGTGGCCGTACCTTATGCGGTCTCTACGTATGTCCCCACGCAGTATTACGCCAACAACACGACGGTCGCGGGCAGCAGCTCGGTCAGTCAGAGTGCGGGTGCCCAGCTGGGGCAAACCGCCACGCAGAATGGGGACAGCCAGTGGGTGCGCCCGGTTGTCAACCAGAAGACCGACCGCTGGGGCAATGTGCTGGAGATCAACGACCCGCGTTCCGCCAACTGGAAAACCAGCTATCGCTACAACGCTAACAATGAACTGATCCAACAGACCCAGCCCGACAGCAACGGCAACCAGGGTGCGGCCAGCCCGGTGACCAGCATCTATTACGACCGCATGGGCCGGCAGGTCGCCATCAAGGACGCCAACGGCAACGTCAACGGCCAGGTGTTTGATGCCGCAGGCAACCTGGTGCAAGACATCCACGCGGACGCCGCTGTTTCCAGTTACCGCTACGACGCCTTCGGTAACCGGGTCAAGGCCACCGACGCGCGCGGGTTCGTCACCACCTTTAACTACGACAAGCTGAACCGCCTGCTCAGCACCGTACGCCCAACCGTCGGCGTCTACAGCGTCAACGGCGCCAATGCATTGGTCTACGTGGGCACCGGCGCCATCATCGAGTCCAGCACCTGGGACCAGGCCGGCAACAAGCTGACCGACACCAACGGCAACGGCGAGACACTGAGCTATACCTACGACCTGCGCGGCAACGTGGTGGCCACCCGCCAGCCGCTGGGCCAGACGGTGCGTGCCACCTTCGATCTGCAGGGGCGCAAATCCGGCGAGGTCGATGCCAACGGCTACACCAGCACCTGGAGCTACGACTACTTCGGCCGGCTGTACAGCCACACCGACCTGGGCGGTGCCAAGTACAGCTACACCTACGACAACGCGCGCCAGTTGACCTCGCAGACCAACACCCGCGGCCAGAGCCTGGGCTACGTCTACGACGCCGCAGGCCAGCTCACCCGCATCACCGACTACGCGCTCGGCAAAGTCACCAGCTATGCCTGGGACCTGGCCGGCCACCAGGTGCGCGAGCGGATGTCGCAGAACGGTGCGGTCTACCAGGACAACCACATGGCGTACGACGCCCTGGGCCGCCTGCGCTGGGTGCATGACACCCATGCGTTTGTCAACATCGACTACGACAAGATGGGCAACCGCACGCGCATCCAGACGCACGTCATCAACGGCGATACATCCAACGACAGCAACCGCTACTTCCAGTACGACGCGATGAACCGCCAGACCGTGGTGGATGCGGTGGACGCGGCCGGTAACCTCGGCACCCAGGGCCACCGCATCACCTATGACGGTAGCGGCAACCGCACCAGCGATACCTATTACGGGAGCAGCCGCGTCTATACCGTGCAGGTGGTGGACCACTACAACACGGTCAGCACCGGTGTTCCAGTCTGGGTTCTCAATGAGGCCGGCCAGCCGGTTCTGGACGAGTCGGGCAACCCCATCCCCATGCGGGACGAGTCCGGAAACATCGTCTACCAGACCCAGCAAGTGCCCGTGTACCGCACAGACTACGCCGCGGGCCAGGGCCAGACCACTGAGGCCTACAGCTACGACGGGCTGAACCGCCTGACCGGCGTTGTGCGCGACGGCGTGCAGCTGGACTACCGTTATTACGACGGCGCCAACCGTAACGTGCAGACCGGGCCGGCCGGTACCCTGCCGGTTGCCTATATCAACGCGCTCAACGGCGGCGCGTCCGGCGCCAGCGGCACCGAAACGCGGGTCAACCGCTTCGACGCCAATGGCCGCCTGATGCACCAGCGCGTGCTCAAGAGCGACAACAGTGCCAAGTACGAACTCGACTACAACAACTATGACGCGGCCGGCAACCTGCAAAGCTACACGCTGCAGAACTATGACGGCATGGCCTACACCAACTACTACAGTTACAGCCAGGCGCGTTACGAGGGCTACAAGGAAGCCAGCGTCTACGGCAGCAGCAGC
Organism: Polaromonas sp. P1_E1_2; assembly: GCF_056406035.1. Taxonomy (NCBI): domain Bacteria; kingdom Pseudomonadati; phylum Pseudomonadota; class Betaproteobacteria; order Burkholderiales; family Comamonadaceae; genus Polaromonas; species Polaromonas sp. P1_E1_2. The sequence goes on from NZ_JBFUAZ010000092.1 coordinate 7,204, forward strand.
TACTTCCAGCCGGGCACCACTACCAGCTATTACGACGTCAACGGCAACCTGTCCGCCATCACCGACAGCACCAACGGCGCCGCCAACCGGAGCTTCATCAGCGACGCAGCCGGCAAGGCCCTGTACACCAACCAGAACGGCCAGATCCAGCGCCAGCTGATCGTCGGTGGTGAGGTGCTGGGCCGCTATGGCAACGCCGGCAGCGGCGCCAACGTGGCCGACTTCAACTTCGGCTATCAGCCCATCAACGGCAATTACCCGTCGGCCAGCCCGGGCATCTACATCGTGGCACCCGGCGACACGCTGCAAAGTATCGCCAAGGGTGCCTTCGGTGACAGCTCCCTCTGGTACCGCATCGCGGAGGCCAATGGCCTGGCAGGCGACAACGACCTCAAGGTCGGCCAGACCCTGACCATCCCCAATCGCGTGGGGACGCTGAGCAACAACTTCAACACCTTCAAGCCTTACGACCCAAGCGCGATCGTGGGTGATACCACGCCTAACCTGCCAACGCCACCGCCGCCTGCGCAGGATGATGGCGGGTGCGGTGTCCTTGGACAAATTATAGTTGTCGTCATCACGGTGGTGGTGTCTGTTATGACCGGAGGCATCGGTGGCGCCATGCTGGGGTCGTTTCTAGGCCAAGTCGCCGGGAATGTGCTTGGCGTGCAGGACGGCATCAGCTGGGAGGCCATTGCCCTGGCTGGCATAAGCGCTGGCATTGCGCAAGGAGTGGAGGCGTTTATGCCAACACCGCTCAACGGGCTCACCACCGATTTGGGCAACGTGATTGTGAAAGCGGCGGTCACTAATGCCGTCACGCAAGGCATTGGTGTTGTCACCGGCTTGCAAGATCACTTTGACTGGCGTGGAGTCGCGGCCAGCGCGGTTGGCGCTGGTGTGGGTTGGGGTGTGAGCGAAGCGCTGGGCATTACCGCGAATGGCATACGCACTCAGGAGTTCAAGAGTRCCGACTTTGGTGAACGCCTCTTCAAGTCAGCGATCACCGGTTTGGCGGCTGGTACGGCCGCAGCAGTCGCACGCGGCGGCAGGATCGCTGTGCAGCAGATTGCGGCGGATGCGTTTGGCAATGCGTTGGGGGGGGCATTTGCGGACGACATGCTGACCCAAGGGCAGCAGCCGACAACGGGCGACTTTGCGCGTTTGGACCGCGCCAATGATTCAGCTCGCGCCCAAGATGAGCTTACGCGTACACCAGGAGACTTTGCGCGCTTGGACGGGGGCGGCTATCGGAGTGAGCCATATCAAGGACCTTGGACAGGCGGGCAGGACTGGGCGGAAGATGTCGCGGCACGCAGAGCAGGTAGGCCAAGTTGGGCTGCAATGCCAGTCATTTCACAGCCCCGTACCCATACCGTCCAAAGTGGCGACAATCCGGCAACCATCGGTCGTGCTTTCTTTGGCGATGAGCGAGCTGGTGCCGCGATCTTGGCCTTTAATGGGTTGAGTGCGTCAGTACAGGGCGCGCGCAACCTGCAAATTGGCCAGGTTCTGACTATCCCGAGTGACATTAGCGACTCCACTTTGAGCGCCGGTGGACGACTTATTGGCGCCGATACGGCCCTTCGGCAAAAAGAAGCCGCAGCGGCCTTAACCGCGGCTGCGGCGGCCGAGCGGCAACGTTTGGATGCATTGCAAGTAGGTGCATGGAGCGGCCGCACGAGTCTGACTGCAACCCCTACATTGACCGAACCGAGCCAAGCGTTTGTCGCACCCTATGACGAACTCGGCCTGTTCACCATGCCTGGTGCTGGGCCAATCTGGGGCGGAGTGGTTAATCCCGTTGCTAATGGCGTGTCGTCTGTTGTGAGCGGTATGGCCAACTTCAAGGCTGGGGCGCTCAATCAACTTGAGTACGAAGGTCAACTTGCGGCGCGTGCGGGTGATGACGCCGCACTGCGTAGCGCTGCCATGCGGCACACTTTTGTGGACYTGATGCTACCGGGCTCACCGCAGGAGGTGGCTTTGGGGGTTGCGGGTGGAGCGGTTATTGGCAAAGGGGTCAGTTTGTTGGCTGGCGCTACAACTCGCATTGCGGCTGAGTCAGTGAACTGGAAGTTCTTGACGAATGATATTGCTGGCGCAGTAAGTGACTATGCTGGCAATCTTTGGACAAAGATATCGCCGACTAGTTCGGGCAGCGCAACGTCTGAGTTCTTGACATTATTCCGTGGTGACGGTGTGCAGCTGGGTGAGTTCTACTCTAAAGTTGCACAAGCCCGTGGAATTGATGCCTCCAATCAGATGATCGCGAGTGCCGAACGCCAAGGCTCAGTTACAAATTTATTCGAGGACCACGGTCTAAATAGCGGAGACTCACCTTACATTGGGTTTTCTATGGCGCGCAAGGTCGCGGAGCGCTTTGCGCAGGGTCTGTCCAGAACAGAGAACGGATGGGTAACAGAAATCAAGGTGCCGAAGGATTTGTTCGAATTTAACTTTGAAAATCCAAATGGCTGGGAGAGAGAAATGCTGACAGCTACGCATCTCAGCGGTAAGTACATCGTTAGGCAATATCAGATGAATATGCCCAGCATAGCCAGGCAGGTGGGGGAATGGGGCACAACCCTTACGACTGCAACTCGTGATTGGTTAAACAAATGAAAAATTTGCTTGTCAACACGGCGTTAGTCATACCAATAGATATCGAGCGTATGGTCAATACTTGCCGATACTATTCAAATGGAAAGGTGAGGTTTGGTATTTACTCTTTTGGCACGGGGTTCTTTCCAAAAGGACCCCAGTTCGAGGAGCAAGGTCGTAGTGTGTGGGGTCAAGCTGCCACCACCCAAATGGATTTCGTCGTTAAAGAA
>NZ_JBFUAZ010000093.1:0-9958 GCF_056406035.1 Polaromonas sp. P1_E1_2
TTTCTGGCCGGCGCGTTTGCAGCTGCGTCAGCCGGGGTGGCGGCGGTGGGTCAGGCCCGGGCAGCGACTCCGGAGGGCGATGCCAATATCCTGAACCTTCCCGCCCACAGCAAGGGCCTGGGCCAGCCCGTGGCGGCCCGTGGTTACGGCCTGCCCAGCGAATGGGAAAAAAACCTGCAGCGCCGCGAGAGCCCGGGCCTCACGCGCATCGGCCAGGCCAGCGTGAGCTTTTGCCCATTGCAGGGCCTCTTCGGCATCATCACCCCCAGCGGCCTGCACTTTGAACGCCACCACCAGGGCTGGTGGGACATCGACCCATCGAAACACCGGCTGATGGTCAATGGCTCCGATGACGCCATGCTCAAGCGCCCCATGGTGTTCAGCATGGATGAGTTGATGCGCCTGCCGAACGTCAGCCGCATGCACTTCATCGAATGCGGCGCCAACACCGGCATGGAGTGGGGCAACTCGGCGGTGCCAACGGTGCAGTACACCCACGGCATGCTGAGCTGCAGCGAATTCACCGGCGTGCCCTTGCGCACCCTGCTGGAGCTGTGCGGTGCCGACCTCAAGCGCGCCAAATTCATTCTGGCCGAGGGGGCCGACGGCTCAGGCATGACCCGCACCATCCCCATGAGCCTGGTGATGAGCGGTGAGGTGCTGGTGGCCTATGGCCAGAACGGCGAAATGCTGCGCCCTGAAAACGGCTACCCGTTGCGGCTTATCGTGCCGGGCGTGCAGGGCGTGAGCTGGATCAAATACCTGCGGCGCATCGAGGTGGGCGACATGCCTTATGGCACCAAGGATGAGACGATCCATTACGTCGACCTGCAGCCCAGCGGCCTGCACCGGCAATACACCAGCATCCAGGAAGTCAAAAGCGTGGTGACCTCGCCCAGCGGCGGGCAGGTACTGCTGCAAAAGGGCTTTCACAACGTCACGGGGCTGGCCTGGAGCGGCCGGGGCAAGATCAAACGTGTGGACGTTTCCGTGGACGGTGGGCGCAACTGGGCGCCGGCGCGCCTGGAGGGGCCGGTGTTGGCCAAATGCCTGACGCGTTTTAATGCCGATTTTGTGTGGGACGGCAAACCCGCCATTTTCCAGAGCCGCGCTGTTGACGAGACCGGCCAGATCCAGCCGACGTACAACGAACTGCGCAAAGTGCGAGCGTCCCGCAGCATTTATCACAACAACGCCATCCAGTCGTGGTCGCTGGAAGAAAACGGCGAGGTGAAAAATGTCCAGATCTAAGGCTTTGTCCGTTTCTCATGGCGTCCGCGTTGCGATGGGCTCGCTGCTGCTGGCGGGTGTTACCCAATGGGCTGCGGCTGCTGATAAACCGGTGATTCTCTCCAGCATCGGCCGCACGGCGACACCGGCGGAAGTCAAAGCCTGGGACATTGACGTGCGGCCCGACTTCAAGGGCCTGCCCAAAGGGCAGGGCTCGGTACGGCAGGGTGAAGTGATCTGGGAGGCGCAATGTGCGTCCTGCCACGGCAGTTTTGCCGAGTCGTCCGAAGTGTTCACGCCGATTGCCGGCGGCGTCACGGCTGAAGACATCAAGAATGGCCGCGTGGATGGTCTGATGCCTGGCTCCAACCAGCCGAACCGCACCACATTGATGAAAGTCTCCACGCTGTCGACGCTCTGGGACTACATCAACCGCGCCATGCCGTGGAATGCCCCCAAAACATTGACGGCCGACGAGGTTTATGCCGTCACTGCCTACATCCTGAACCTGGGCAATATCCTGCCCGACAACTTCACCTTGTCGGACGCCAATATCCGCGAGGTACAGGCCCGTTTGCCCAACCGCAACGGCATGACGACGTCGCACGCGATGTGGCCGGGCAAGGAGCTGGGCGGCACGGCGCGCCCCGATGTCCAGGGCTCGGCCTGCATGAAAAATTGCGCCGGCGAGGTGGTGGTCAAAAGCTTTTTGCCAGACTATGCACGCAACGCCCATGGCAACCTGGCCGAGCAGTCGCGACTGGTGGGTGCCAGCCGGGGTGTGGACACCACCCGGCCGCCCATGGCCGGAATATTTGAATCAAATACGGCCCCAAACCAGACAGGACGTGCGCAAGCAGCTCCTGAAAAGATAGCAAACTCCACGCCGGTTGTTGCTGTGCAGCTGCCAGCTGTCGTTAAAACCGCCGCGCCCGGCGTTGCGTCCGTCATGCCGTTGCTGCAAAAAAATACCTGCACCGCCTGCCATGGCATGGACAGCAAGATGGTGGGGCCATCCTTCAAGGATATAGCCAACAAATATAAAGACCGCGCCGACGCGACGGTTTACCTCTCGGGCAAAATCAAGGCCGGAGGGCAGGGTGTCTGGGGCGCAATCCCCATGCCGCCGCAGGCACTGAGTGCGGCGGAGTCGGCGCAGATTTCCCAATGGCTGGCTCAGGGCGCGTCAAAATGAGGCACATGGAAATTGACGATGTCGAGACAGCCGGCTTTAACTTTTTCACAGCGTGGTCGGGATAAGTACCGTTCCACGGCTTGACGTTTTTGTGTCCAATCGTTGTTAGTTTTTCAGACATTCAAGTTATATAAAAAAGGAGTTCACCATGGAACGTCGTGATTTTCTGGCCAGCAGTTCAGGCGCCACTGCGCTGGTGCTGGTAGCGGCCACCGGGCTGAACCCGGCACACGCGCAAAACGCGCCAGGCTGGAACAAAGCCGCTTTTGACAGCAAGTCCCTGGCAGATGCCGCCAAGGCCATGGGCGCGACCAGCGCTCCGGTTGAAAGCAAGGACCTGCTGCTGCAGGCGYCCGAAATTGCCGAGAACGGCAATGTGGTGCGTGTCGGCGCGCAAAGCAACATTGCCAACACCACCCAAATTGCGCTCGTTGTCGAAAAGAACCCCAGCGCGCTGGCTGCCGTGTTCGAGATTCCCGCCGGCACCGACGCCAACGTCTCGACCAACATCAAGATGGGCCAGTCATCCAATGTTTATGCACTGGCCAAGGCCGGTGACAAGTACTTTTATGCGGTCAAGGAAGTGAAGGTGACTTTGGGCGGTTGCGGCGGTTAAGCCGTCCCGACTTCGACAACCACCACAACCCTTGAAATCAGGAGAAAAAAATGTCAGAACCGATGCGAATCCGGGCACAGGCCCAAGGCGATAAAACCACCGTGCGCGTGCTGGTGAGCCACGAAATGGAAAGCGGCCAGCGCAAGGATGCGGCCGGCAAGACCGTCCCGGCCTGGTTTATCCAGAACATCAGCGCCACCTGGAACGGCAAGACCGTGATGAGCGCGCAGTGGGGCACGGCCGTTTCCAAGAACCCTTTTGTGCAGTTCAGCTTCAAAGGTGGCAAGGCTGGCGACAAGATCGCGGTCAGCTGGGTCGACAACCACGGCGACAAGCGTACCGACGAAGCCGTCATTGCCTGAATCCCGACGGTTTCCCGCCGCGCCCCCTTTGCTGCCCCACAACGATATTTGAGGAGTCCACGATGAAGTTGAGCCTGTTTGGGCTGGCGGCCCTGGCCGCCACGGCCATCTTGTCATTGCCTGCTGCGGCGCAGAAGAGCACCGCTGAAGGTATTGCCGAATACCGCGCCATGCTGGCCGACGGCAACCCGGCCGAGCTGTACGAAGCCCGTGGCGAGGCACTCTGGAAACAGGCGCGCGGCCCCAAAAATGCCTCGCTTGAAAAATGCGACCTGGGCAAGGGCCCGRGCGTGGTGAAAGGTGCTTTCGTCGAGCTGCCGCGCTTCTTTGCCGACACCCAGCGGGTGCAGGACATGGAGTCGCGCCTGCTGACCTGCATGGAGCAATTGCAGGGTTTTAATGCCGCCGAGATCGCCAAAACTCCTTTCGGTGCGGGTGAGCAGAAGTCCATCGAGTCGCTGGTGGCCTATATCTCGGGTGAATCGCGCGACATGACCTTCAAGGTGCCGCAGTCGCACGCCAAGGAAAAGCTGATGTACGAGGTCGGCAAGAAGGTGTTTTACCTGCGCGGCGGACCTTACGACTTTTCCTGTGCATCCTGCCATGGTGAAGACAACAAGCGTGTCCGCCTGCAGGATTTGCCCAACCTCACCAAACAGCCCGGCGCCGGCAACGGTTTTGGCGCCTGGCCGGCCTACCGGGTCTCAAGCGGGGATCTGTGGAGCATGCAGCGCCGCCTGAATGACTGTTATCGCCAGCAGCGTTTCCCTTTCCCGGGCTACGCCTCCGACGCCACCATCGCCCTGGGCGTGTTCATGGGCGTCAACAGCAAGGGCGGTGCTTCCATTGCGCCGGCCCTCAAACGCTAATCAGGCAGGAGAGAACTGATGAACACGATTTACACCAAAGCCGCCCTGTCTTCCGCCTGCCTGGCATTGACCGCCTTTTTCCTGTCCAGTTGCGCCATTGCGCCTACGGCGCAGGAGGTAGACGAAGCCACCCAGCAGGTGCTGAAAAGCTCCTTCCGTGAGCAGGGCATCGCGAAGATGGACCGCCTGACGCTGGACGCTTCCAACCAGGCCTGCTCGGAAGCCGCCGGCAAGCCGCTGGAGGAAAAAGCAGCCAAAGCCATTGAAGAAGCCAACCTCAAAACCGTGAAACTGCCTTCCGATGGCAAGTACCTCGGTAGCTGGAGTGAAGGCGAAAAAATTGCGCAGAACGGCCGCGGCCTGACCTGGAGCGACAAGCCCGGCGAAGCCAATGGCGGCAGCTGTTACAACTGCCACCAGATCAGCAAGGCCGAGCTGTCTTTCGGCTCCATCGGCCCCAGCCTTTACAACTACGGCAAGCTGCGCGGTGTAAGCAATCCGGCGTCACCCGAGAGCAAACCCATCGTGGAGTACACCTGGGGCAAGCTGTGGAACGCCAAAGCCTACAACGCGTGTTCCGACATGCCGAGGTTCGGCCATGCCGCCATCCTGAACGAGCAGCAGATTCGTGACGTGATGGCGCTGCTGCTGGATCCGAATTCGCCTGTCAACAAGTGATTTGAGTGTTTTGTGCCGCCAGGCCAATAGTGACGAGCGCAAGCAGCTCCTGAATTGATAGCAATCTGATGCTTTGCCTGGGTAACCGGGCAGGATGACCAACGCCATGAACCTGTCCCGCCGAGAGTTTGCAAGTGTCATGGCCGCTGCGCTGGCCGCCGGTTTTCCCCTTCAGCGTGAGGCCGGCGCCGCCCAGGCTGCGGGCCTGTACGAGCTGCCGCGCACCGGCAATGTGCATCTGCTGCACATGACCGATTGCCATGCCCAGCTGCTGCCGATCTATTTCCGCGAACCCTCCGTCAATCTGGGTGTGGGGGCGATGCGCGGGCAGGCGCCGCACCTGGTGGGCGAACATCTGCTCAAGGCCGCCAGCCTGAAGTCGGGTACGCCCGAGGCGCATGCGTTGACCTTCCTGAACTTTGAGCGGGCCGCGCGCCAGTACGGCAAGGTGGGCGGCTTTGCACACCTTGCAACGCTGGTAAAGCAACTGAAGGCTGGCCGGCCGGGTGCCTTACTGCTCGACGGCGGTGACACCTGGCAGGGCAGCGCCACGGCGCTCTGGACACAGGGCCAGGACATGGTGGATGCAGCCAGGCTGCTGGGCGTGGATGTGATGACGGGCCATTGGGACTTCACCTATGGCGAAGAGCGCATCAAAAAAATCGTCGAGCAGGACTTTGCCGGCAAGATTGACTTTATCGCGCAAAACGTCAAAACCAGCGACTTCGGCGACCCGGTGTTCAAGCCCTACGTCATCAAGGAAATGAATGGCGTGCCTGTTGCCATCGTCGGCCAGGCTTTTCCCTACACACCGATCGCCAATCCTGGCTGGCTCACGCCGAACTGGACTTTCGGCATCCGCGAAAGCGAGATGCAGGAAACGGTGAATGAGGCGCGTGCCAAAGGAGCGCAAGCCGTGGTGCTGCTCAGCCACAACGGCATGGATGTGGACCTCAAGATGGCCTCGCGTGTCACGGGGATCGACGTGATTCTGGGCGGCCACACCCATGACGGCGTGCCGGTGCCTGTCATCGTCAAAAACCCCGGCGGGCAGACCATCGTGACCAACGCTGGCAGCAACGGCAAGTTTTTGGGCGTGCTGGACCTCAACGTCAAGGACGGCAAGGTGGCCGGTTTCAACTACCGGCTGCTGCCGGTGTTTGCCAATCTGTTGCCGGCCGATGCGGCCATGAATACGCTGATCGACAAGGTGAGGGCGCCTTACACCGCCAAATTGGGTGAAAAACTGGCTGTGACGGAAGGCACGCTGTACCGCCGCGGCAACTTCAACGGCAGCTTTGACCAGCTGATCCTGGACGCCCTGATGAATGTGCGTGGCGCCGAGATCGCGTTTTCGCCCGGATTCCGCTGGGGAACCTCTCTGCTGCCCGGCCAGGCCATTACGCGCGAGCACGTGATGGACCAGACTGCGATCACGTATCCCTGGACCACGCTGACGGACATGCGCGGCGACATGATCAAGACCATCCTGGAGGACGTGGGCGACAACCTGTTCAACCCCGACCCGTATTATCAGCAGGGCGGCGACATGGTGCGTGTGGGCGGTTTGACCTACACCTGCGAGCCCGGCGCCAAAATGGGTGAACGCATCCAGGACATGCGTCTGGGCGGCAAGCCCATCGAAGCCGGCAAGACTTACAAGGTGGCCGGCTGGGCGCCGGTGGCCGAGGCCAGCAAAAATGCCGGTCCCCCGGTCTGGGAGGTGGTGGAAAGCTATCTGAAGGCCAAAAAGGTCATTCAACCTGTCAAACCCAACACTCCGCGGCTTGTGGGTGTGACCGGCAATCCGGGCCTTGCCGTCTGACTTTCAGCCCCCAAATGCAGCAGTAGCTTCGAAGCATGTGAGAGCATGTAAGAGGTATGTGGGAGCGTTGGGCGTGCGTAGAAGCCATGGCCTTTTCGGGTATGGTCATGAGCACCGTCTTTCCGCTGTCACAGTTCGGTRGCACAATCTGGGTTGTTTCTGAAGGCCCYTCCTGCCACAGTCGCATCCGCTAATCGGTCCAGCCGTGTTGCGGAAGGTTAATTAACCAGCTTTAACCAGCTAATGTTTCCCCAAGGGAAACGGAGGTCAGCGGATATGAGTTCCATCCCGACGGCATCGTCCGTCTATTCAGCCTATCAAGGCAACACCTATCTCTTCGGCGGCAACGCGCCCTATGTCGAAGAGATGTACGAAAACTACCTTGCCAACCCCGGCAGCGTGCCCGACAACTGGCGCGAGTATTTCGACGCACTCCAGCACGTTCCCGCCGTCGACGGCAGCAATGCCAAGGACGTTCCGCATCTGCCGGTCGTCAACGCCTTTGCCGAGCGCGCCAAGCAGGGCCAGACCAAAGTTGTGGTCGCCAGCGGCGCCGACTCCGAAATGGGCCGCAAGCGCACGGCCGTCCAGCAACTGATCGCCGCCTACCGCAACGTCGGCGCACGCTGGGCCGACCTGGATCCGCTCAAGCGTGCCGAACGCGACAAGATTCCCGAACTGGAGCCGTCTTTCTACGGTTTCAGCGACGCCGACCAGGAAACCGTGTTCAACACCAGCAACACGTTCTTCGGCAAAGACACCATGAGCCTGCGCGAGCTCATGAACGCGCTGCGCGAAACCTACTGCGGCACGATTGGCGCCGAGTACATGTACGCGACCGACCAGAACCACAAGCGCTGGTGGCAGCAAAAGCTCGAATCGATTCGCAGCAAACCCAATTTCACCAAGGAAAAGAAGCTCCACATCCTGGACCGGCTGACCGCAGCCGAAGGCCTGGAGCGTTTCCTGCACACCAAGTACGTCGGCCAGAAGCGCTTTTCGCTGGAAGGCGGCGAAAGCTTCATCGCCTGCATGGACGAGCTGATCCAGCAGGGCGGTATCAAGGGCGTGCAGGAAATAGTGATCGGCATGGCCCACCGCGGCCGCCTGAATGTGCTGGTCAATTCCCTGGGCAAAGTCCCCGCCGACCTGTTCGCCGAGTTCGACCACACCGCGCCTGAAGACCTGCCAAGCGGTGACGTCAAATACCACCAGGGCTTCAGCTCCGACGTGACCACCCCTGGCGGCCCGGTCCACCTGACTTTGGCTTTCAATCCCTCTCACCTGGAAATCGTCAATCCCGTGGTTGAAGGTTCGGTACGCGCCCGCATGGACCGTCGCGCCGATCCCAAAGGCCTGCAGGTACTGCCGGTGCTGGTGCACGGTGATGCCGCTTTTGCAGGGCAGGGCGTTGTGATGGAAACGCTGGCGCTGGCCGAAACCCGCGGTTATTTCACCGGCGGAACGGTCCACATCGTGATCAACAACCAGATCGGTTTCACCACCAGCGACCCGCGCGACAGCCGCTCGACGCTGTACTGCTCCGACGTCGTCAAGATGATTGAAGCGCCGGTGCTGCACGTCAATGGCGACGACCCGGAAGCCGTGGTGCTGGCTACCCAGCTGGCCCTCGAGTTCCGCATGGAGTTCCAGAAGGATGTCGTGGTCGACATCATCTGCTTCCGCAAGCTGGGTCACAACGAACAGGACACGCCTGCGCTGACCCAGCCGCTGATGTACAAGAAGATTGCACAGCACCCCGGCACCCGCCGCCTGTACGCCGACAAACTGACGGCACAGGGCATGGGCGACACCCTGGGCGACGACATGGTCAAGGCCACGCGCGCCGCGCTGGATGCCGGCAAGAGCACCTTTGATCCGGTTCTCACCAACTTCAAGAGCAAGTATGCGGTTGACTGGGTGCCTTACCTGGGCAAGAAGTGGACCGATGCCGGTGACACCGCGATCCCGATGGCCGAGTGGAAGCGCCTGGCCGACAAGATCACGGCCATTCCCGCGACCGTGACGCCGCATCAGCTGGTCAAGAAGGTGTATGACGACCGCGCAGCCATGGGCCGCGGCGACGTCCCTGTGGACTGGGGCATGGGCGAGCACATGGCGTTTGCCTCACTGGTGGCAAGTGGCTACCCGGTGCGCCTGTCGGGCGAAGATTGCGGACGCGGCACGTTCACGCACCGCCATGCCGTCATTCACGACCAGAATCGCGAAAAGTTCGACACCGGCACCTATGTGCCGCTGCAGAACGTGGCCGACAACCAGGCTCCGTTCGTTGTCATCGACTCCATCCTGTCGGAAGAGGCCGTTCTGGCGTTTGAATACGGCTATGCCTCGAACGATCCGAACACGCTGGTGATCTGGGAAGCCCAGTTCGGCGACTTCGCCAATGGCGCGCAGGTCGTGATCGACCAGTTCATCGCTTCCGGTGAAGTGAAGTGGGGCCGTGTCAACGGTATCACGCTGATGCTGCCGCACGGTTATGAAGGCCAGGGCCCGGAGCACAGCTCGGCACGCCTGGAGCGTTTCATGCAGCTGTCGGCGGACACCAACATGCAGGTGGTGCAACCGACGACCGCCAGCCAGATCTTCCACGTGCTGCGCCGCCAGATGGTGCGCAACCTGCGCAAGCCGCTGGTCATCATGACGCCGAAGTCGCTGCTGCGCAACAAGGACGCCACCTCGCCGCTGTCCGAATTCACCAAGGGTGGGTTCCAGACCATCATCCCCGAGACCAAGGATGACATCAACAAGAAGGCAGACAAGGTCAAGCGCATCATCGCGTGCTCGGGCAAGGTGTATTACGACCTGGCCAAGAARCGTGAAGAAAAGGGCATTGACGATACGGCCATTATTCGTGTTGAGCAGCTTTATCCGTTCCCGCACAAGGCTTTTGCGGCCGAGCTGAAAAAGTACCCGAACGCCACCGACATCGTGTGGTGCCAGGACGAGCCACAAAATCAGGGTGCCTGGTTCTTTGTGCAGCACTACATCCACGAGAACATGTTCGAAGGTCAAAAACTGGGCTATTCCGGCCGTGCTGCTTCGGCATCACCGGCTGTGGGTTATTCGCACCTGCACCAGGAGCAGCAAAAGGCGCTGGTGGACGGCGCGTTTGCCAAGCTCAAGGGCTTTGTGCTGACCAAATAAGGTCGCCCCTCCCCGAAC